>JAFQOX010000005.1 GCA_017412045.1 Clostridia bacterium | reverse complement strand
TTTTCTTAGCTTCTTACTTTAGTACTTTGTGTTCAAAGTTTATTAACGAGATCTTAATTCGTTCTTATTTGTTGTTGTTCAATTTTCAATGACCGTTGTTTTTTGCGCCCTTCCGTCGAGCGCTCATGTAGTATATCACATCCCTTTTCAAATGTCAATACTTTTTTTGAAATTTTTTAAGATTTTTTTAATATTTTTTATTCTTTTTCGAAAATGAATCGTTTATATCGTTATATTGACTCGTTTCAATTCTAATTTCACGGTTTTTCTCCCGTTTTCCGTCGAATTTCTTTGAAGATTTTCTCATTTTTTCTGATTTTTTACGTTTTTTCCTAAAATTTTTTCAAAAAAACTTGATAAAAAAATGAAAATTATTTCAAAAAACAAACGGCGAAACCGAAATTCCGCCGTTTGTTTTTTAACCAATATTATAAAATTCTCTTACAGTTTTCGGGAGCGTTGCAAATGATCTCCAGCTCGCCGTTTTCTTTTTTCTTCCACTCCACGTAAATTCTGCCGTAAGGCGTGGGGACGGACCCCTTCGCAAAATCCAGTCCGGAGGGCTGAGGCTTCACGATAAACTCCGTATAACCCGCTTTCGTCGGCTGAATACCGAGAACCTCCGTCATCAGGAAGATCGCGGGAGAAGCCGACCATGCGTGCGCCACGCTTCTCGTCCAATCCTTCCCGCTCTTGAAGGTTTCAATACATGTGGTCAGATCGCTCTCCAGCAGATTTGCCCAGTCGCGGCGCTGGGCGAGGATCGCCAGATCCTCACGGCCGAACTTATAAAGCGTTTTTAAAGCGAAATACAGGAAGAACGGAGAACCGATGTGCACGTAGCCGTCGGGCGCTTCTTCCTCAGAGGGGATTCCCGCGGTACGGTTTGCGGGCGTGCCCGAAACGTAAACGCCGGACTCCATATTATCCTCCAACCAACGCAACGCGTACGGTCTTCTTTCCAGGGGAACGCATCCGTAAATCAAAGCCAAGGTGTTGCTCTGCACACCGATACGGCCCTTTTTCAGATAATCCTCATAGGAAGCCTTCGGCATTTTTCTGGAATCCATATAATCACAATATCTTTCATAAGCGTAGGGATCGCGTACCGTATCCACGTACGCTTTTCTTTCGTCATCCCAGCAGTAGGTATTAACGGCATCGCGGTAAGCGGTAGCTTTATCATTATAATATACGGAAAGAGCAAGATCGCCGAGAATACCCGCCATTTCCGCGGCTCTTCTGTAGCAGTGGGAAAGCATGACGTTGTTACCCGTCACCTCTCCGTAAAAATCAAGGTCGTTATTTGCCCATTCCAGCAAGTTCCAAGCGCCCTGCATATCAAAAAGTCCGCGGGAATTCGTCATTTTCTCACAGCGTGCAAGCGTTTCCCTGACGGCACCGAACATCTCCGCGAGAAATTCCAGATCACCCGTATATTTATAATGATCGTAAACCTGCAAGAGCCACATGAAGGACCAGACGGGGATACATCCCTCGGGATAGGTCGGGAAGCAAGCGCAGGGCAAATACAAATGATTGATATATCTCGGATTTCTCGTTCTGTAATTCAGCCACAAGCCGTCCTCGATGGATTGCGCGATCAGTCGCAGATACTGCTTATCGAATTCAAACGCGCCGAAGTTCAGAAGGTTGACGGTCGCCGTCACTCTCGCATCTCCCGTCCAGGCGTTTTGCTCATAACCGGGACAGTCCACGTAAAGGTCAAGGGAGCAGACCTCCGCCGTCCGTATACACATCTGATAAACGCGGTTGATCATTTCATCCGAGCAGGTGAAATCCGCGCCCGCCATCGGATAACGGTTTTCAATGACGTGAATATCCTTCAGAACCACGTCCGAGGTATGTCCGTAAATATAAACGGAAATATAGCGGAAGCCTCTGAGTCTGCGCGCGATATAGGATTGCTTGCCTTCTTTACAGATATAACGCATGGTTGCCGCCTTCGACATATGCTTGATGCCGCCGTCGGTGATCATTTCAAAGCCGTGCATTTCGATCACGGTACCTTCGGGCGCGTCAACCTCAAAGGCAAATCTGCCGACCTGCTCCACGCCAAAGTCCAGAACGAAGTTGACCGCATCCCGGTGAGGAGAAACGCGGACGCAAGCGGAATTTCCGCAAAGAGAATCCAAGCCCTCTATATTGACAGCCCCTTCACAGCGCGTGATCCTCGCATCGTTCCAAACGCGCGGCTCCGCAAAGCCGTCCGCAGGCACCGCGTGCTCTCTCATCCGAATATCAAAAAGAACGGATGCGGGAGCCGTATACTGCGTGGGAACCAGAGCCGCCTTGATCTCATCGGGAACCACTTCGAAGGAAGCATACGCCAGAACGGTTTTCACCTTTTCTTCCACGGCAAGATTGACCTTCGGCTCATTCCAGGGGTAGCGCGTGGGCGGCGTGGCGATCAGATAGGAAGCCATAGGCGCGCCGTCTCCGAGAGGAGAAGCAAAGGAAAGCGCCGCCTTCGTCTGAAGCATAAATTCCGCCGTCCAGGCAAAAGCGATCACGCAGAAATGCGAGCCTTTTGCAAGTCGGAAGGGCTGATTCAAGGGCTTTACCTCTCCGTCAATGGAAACCGAGCGAAGATCCTTGCAAACGACCACCGTCATTTCCGTATCCTCGGGCGCGGTGATCTGCGTCATCACGCAGGTCACGCCCTGATTGGAGGGACCGAGCTGCATGGGGTATCCCTTCGGAGATTTTGCCAGCATCAGCGCTGAGACGGTTTTCGGCAGGTGAACGTCTGCCGTTTGCGCTTTGATCTCGCTTTGATGGAAGGAAGTATAGGGCGCGTGCAGAAGCTCACCGCCGATCGTTTCCGCGGGCTTCCAATCGCTTTCGTCAAAGTCGATTTCCGCGAAGCCCTCCGTCAGCATAGCGGCGTTGACGATCTCCTCTCCGCCGCCGCTGATATAATAATTGACAGGGCCGAGGAGCGCCTTTTCTTCCTGATATACCCACGTTTCGTCCGTCAGGCAGACGGTCTTTCCGTCCGCCTGAATCTCAAGCGCGAAGCCCGCGCGGACGGCTTCGCCCGTGTCGATATTCACGACGGCGATCACGTTTTTTCCTTCCCTTAAATAAGGAAGGATATCCGATACCTCATAAACCTGGTCGAAAATATAAGAACGAACGCTCAGAACGACCGCGGGCTCTCCGTTGATATAAATTTCCGCATGATTCGCCGCCATCGCCAGAAGCACGGCTTTTTTCGGCATATTTTCCAGAAAAAACGTTTTCCGGAACATCTGCTCGGCATATTTTTCCGCGCCGACCGCGCGGATCCAGCGGCTTTTCCCGCCAAAGAAATAAGGCTCGGAGACCGCCTTTGCATATATAGGATTTTTCATCAGAATTTCATTCCTTTCTTTCACACGGAGGAAATACTCGTATGTGACTGTATTGTATCACAAAGAACGCTTTTTCGCAAGACGTTTCCGATCACTTTTCATGAACTTTTTTATCGCATAGGAAATTGCGCAAATAGAACCTCGCCGTTTATATCGTTTGGATACAGTCTTAACTGCGATAGGCGAGCAACCTCCAGCGGGCGTTGCCCGCTTTTTTAAACGAAACGAAATCCTTCTCTCCATAATTTGATAAAAAATATTCCATATCAAAAAATTTCAAAAAAATTCATTGATTTATCCGTTATATTGTGCTACAATAAGGGTGTATGAGCGATGCCATGCATCGCAATTTTATAATTTTATGGAGGAATTTACCCATGGCACAAAACAGATACATCGGCGATTATCCCGTAATCGGTATTCGCCCCATTGTCGACGGCCGCCGCGGTCCTCAGATGATGCGTGAATCTCTGGAACCTCAGGTTTGGGCAATGGCAAACGCCGCAAAAAAACTTTTCGAAGAAAATCTCTTCTATTCCAACGGTGAACCCGTAAAGGTCGTTATGGCGGACACCTGCATCGGCCGTGTTCCCGAAACTGCGGCTTGCGCAAACAAATTCAAAAAAGAAGGCGTTTCCATCACGCTTTCCGTAACGCCCTGCTGGTGCTACGGCTCCGAAACGATGGATATGGACCCCACCACCATTAAGGCAGTATGGGGCTTCAACGGCACGGAACGTCCCGGCGCCGTTTACCTCGCAGCCGTTCTCGCAGGTCACGCGCAGAAGGGTCTGCCCGCATTCGGCATCTACGGTCACGAGGTTCAGGACCGTGAACAGGTCAGCGAAATTCCCGAGGACGTAAAGGAAAAGCTCCTCCGCTTCGGCCGCGCAGCAATCGCCGTTGCTACGATGAAGGGCAAATCCTATCTCCAGATCGGTTCCCAGTGCATGGGTATCGCCGGCTCCATCATTGACCAGGACATGATGGAAAGCTACTTCGGTATGCGCGTTGAATCCGTAGACGAGGTTGAGATTCTCCGCCGTATGGAAGAAGGCATCTACAACGAAGAGGAATATCAGAAGGCTCTCGCCTGGACCAAGGAACACTGCAAGGAAGGCAGAGACGACAACCCCGAATCCGTAACCTTCCTCGGCGAAGAACGCCGCATCAAATTCACACCCGAAGAAAAAGAAAAGCAGTGGGAATTCACCGTCAAGATGTACTGCATCATCAAGGACCTCATGGCAGGCAACAAGAATCTTTCCGATGCGTTCGAGGAAGAAAAGGTTGGCCACAACGCCATCGCCGGCGGCTTCCAGGGTCAGAGACAGTGGACCGACCATTGGCCGAACTGCGACTATCCCGAAGCGCTCCTCTCCTCCTCCTTCGACTACGAAGGCGCGCGTGAGCCCTATACGCTCGCAACCGAAAACGACGTTCTCAACGGTATGTGTATGCTGATGATGCGTCTGCTCACACACCGCGCACAGATCTTCGCTGACGTTCGTACCTACTGGTCCGGCGAAGCAACCGAGCGCGTAACGGGCTACAAGCTCGAGGGCAAGGCTGCTGAATCCAACGGTATCATCCACCTTCTCAACTCCGGCGCGGCTTGCCTCGATGCTTCCGGTGTTTGCACGGACGAAAACGGCAACGCTACGATGAAGAAGTGGTGGGAAGTAACCGACGAAGATATCAAGAAGATGACCGACGCTACCGTTTGGTGCGAAGCAGGTCAGGATAACTTCCGCGGCGGCGGCTTCTCCTCTCATTACACCACCAAGGCGGAAATGCCCTGCACCATGATCCGTATGAACCTCGTCAAGGGTCTCGGCCCCGTTCTTCAGATCGCTGAAGGCTGGACGGTCAACCTCCCCGACGAAGTTTCCGATACCCTGATGGAACGCACGAACCCCACTTGGCCCTGCACCTGGTTCGCTCCCCGCTGCGACGGCAAGGAAGGCAGCCCCTTCAAGACCGCTTACGAGGTTATGATGAACTGGGGCGCTAACCACGGCGCGATCTCCTACGGCCACATCGGCGCAGACCTGATCACGATGTGCTCCATGCTCCGTATCCCCGTTTGTATGCACAACGTTCCCGCAGACGACATCTACCGCCCTGCGGCTTGGAACGCATTCGGTATGGACAAGGAAGGTCAGGACTACAGAGCTTGCGCAGCTTACGGTCCCTTCTACAAGAACATCTGATTTTAAGCGAAGCATTCGCTGATCCATGACACTGTCGGCAGAGGTTTTCCTCTGCCGATTTTGCAATCACGGGCAACGCCCGCCGAAAAAGATTTCTATATC
Organism: Clostridia bacterium; assembly: GCA_017412045.1. Lineage (GTDB taxonomy): Bacteria > Bacillota > Clostridia > Oscillospirales > CAG-272 > QALR01. The sequence goes on along the minus strand of JAFQOX010000005.1, from coordinate 30,733 downwards.
ATAAAAAGGAGAACGCTTATGATTTTCAGAACGATCAAGAGAGACGGCTATACCGTGGAGCTGGAACAACCGACCGTATTCGTCGACAACGAAGCGAGAGGCAGAAGCGGACACATGACCCACGCCATGACGGAATTCAAGCCCGGATGCTTTATTGATTTCAACTCAAACTGCTCGGCGCTCCGCATCGACGGGCATGTCCCCTGCGGATGGGTGGAATACCGTATCTCCGAGGATGCCGGCAAAACCTATTCGGATTTTTACACGCTGAAATATTCCTTTGACAGCTTTCTGGATGCCATCCATTATATTTCCGTCGAAAAAGCGGTCACGACCGCAGACGGAAAGATCATCGCCTTCTGCCTGAGAAACGATGCCACGCACAAATATTGCTGTGAGCCGTGGGCAACGCCGACCTATATCGTCAGCGAGGATTTCGGAAAGACGTGGAGCGAGCCGAAGGAGTATTCCCCTTACGCGGGCAGAAGCTACGATGCGCTTTACCACGACGGAAAAATCTACGTTCTGCATCTCTGCAATCCGCATTTTCTGGGAGAAACCGAGGAGCACGTCTACCGCATCTACGTCAGCGAAAACAACGGCGAAAGCTTCGAGGAGCTTTGCGTCGTCCCAATCGAGCCGTACAGAAGAGGCTACGGCGCATTTCTTTTCGACGAAAAAAACGTTCTTCACGTCTACGCCTATAACGAAGCCAAGGAAAGCGAAATGGATCACGCCGTCAGCTACGACGGCGGAAAGACCTGGACGAACGAGGGTCCCTGCTATCTGGCAAAGGGCATTCGCAATCCGCAGGTCGGCTTGATCGACGGCGTATACGTTCTCCACGGCAGAGCCGGCGGCGTAAAGGGCTTCGTTTTCTACACCTCCCCCGACGGCTATCATTGGGACGAGGGCGAGCTTCTGATCCGCAAAGAAAAAGTCGGCGCCTTTTATTCCAACAATCTGAATCTGACGGACGAAAACGGAAATTTTCTGCTCGTCCAATACTCCGACAGTTATAAGGGAAATCGCGTGAACGTCATGCACATGAACGTCAGGGTGCGGCGCTGAATTCATCAAGTGTTTAAAAAAGCGGGCAACGCCCGCTCGAAGTTGCTCGCCTATCCAAGTTTGGCTTGTATCTCAACAATGCAAACGGCGAGGTTGATTTTGCGCAATTTCCTATGGAATAAAAACAAGGCTCCTACCGGTGACGGCAGGAGCCTTTCCAATTGATCTATATTCTTTCAAAAAGCTCCGACGGCTTCAGTGCCGGAACGACGCTGTTTTTGAAATCCTTGATATTTCTCGTAACAATATAATTCGCCTTTACTCTGGATGCACAAACCGATTGCAAAGCGTCCTCATAATCGGCAAAATCCAGATTTGCCGCTTTCATCAGATCACTTTCCCGCAAATCCACCACCGTAAACAGGGACGTCAACGTCGTTAAAATTTCTTTGATTCGTTCAGCATTCAGCTCTTTACGCATAATATAAACAATATTGGAAATGGACAGCGCAGAAATACAACCACTGATCTGATTCGTTTCACAGTATTTGAACAGCTTCAAAGCATCGTCAACAAAATCCTTTCGATTACAAAGCACGTCAAGAATCACGTTCGTATCAATCAAAACTTTCATAACGCGCCATCCTTTCCGCGCGCGCTTGCTTCTCGTCCACGTCGGAAGAAAGAACGCCTACAAGGGTATCCGCAAGGAACGACACCGTTTGCGCTTTGGAAATCAAGCGCGCGACCTCCGTACCATTCTTGATAATTACAATTTCATGACCCTCCTGAACCATTTTTAAAAACCTGCCGAAATTATTCTGCATTTCGGTTGCCGTTACAATTGTCATTATTTTCTCTCCTTTCCGGACTGTATTCTATCTATCATCAGTATATCAAAAAATAGCTATTTTGTCAATGATGTATATTAGCCATTTTTGTTACAAGACTATTATAAAAAGCCAAAACCGTGACGCATCTACGATTTTGGCTTTTATGGAATCATCCCAATTATTCTTCCGTTTGCTTCATACCAAGTTCAAAGGAAGATTTGAATTTGTGCATACTCTTCATGGCGATCTTCATCGCATCCACGGATTCCTCGGTCTTTTTGATCTTTTCTTTCAGCTCTTTCTTCTGTTTGGGATCGGACTCAACGTCTGCCTGAAGTCGCAATTCCACCAGATCCTTTTCAATCTGCGCAATATTTTTGACGTATTGCTCGTAAATCGTATTGGAATATTCCAGATCGTGCTCGTCGTTCAGGAAAATTTCTCTTACGGAAACAAGCAATTTTGCAGACTGCATAATGGTATATTTCTTTCCGAGCAGGCTCGCCGCGCCAACCGCGCCGCCAAGACCTGCGCCTACGCCCAGACCGAGCGCCGCACCGCCGCCGACAATCGCAATCGTACCGCCGACCATACCTGCACCGCCTGCCGCAATCGCGCCGCCGCCGAGATATGCCAGACAAGCACTCGTCAACGCCGCGCCGTGCAGACCGGCAAAATGGGAACCGACCAAAACGACCGCAATCTTGGGAGCCAGAATGCCCGCCGTCGCCACACAAGCAATGGTAACGACTGCCGCTACGCCAAGCGCGATCAGTCCCGCCTTCATGACCTCATTCAATTCACGGAGAACCGCATCGTGGCATTTACGGAAGCGCTTGATGCTGTCTTTATCATAATCTTTTCCGACAAACAGGCTTTCCAGATAACGGTCGCCCTCGCCCTTTTTATATCCGTTGAGAGGATTCTGAAGATCCTTATATTTTTTACTCGGAACCTCGTTTCCTTTTTTATCCTTTTCAACGCCCAAGGTATAATACGGCTCAAACAGCATGGCTTCCAGAAGCGCCAAGCGGAACCACGTTCCGTTCGGATCGTTCGCTTCGATTTTTTCCACCAATTCCGACTCGGAATACCAATGCAATTCCGCGCTTTCCACTTGCAAAAAGCTCGAAAACGCGCCCGTCATCAAGGCTTGCCATTCTCTCAGCCATTCGCGCTTCAAGGCCTTGACAGCCTCGTTGTTGATCGGCAATTTCGTACGCTCTATATCGTTCAGCGTTTTCCGATATTCCAGATTATAAAGGATCTCCGTTTGCTCCAGCGTCAATCCGAATTTATTCATATCCATTCCGTCGTCACCTATTCTTTCATAGATTTTTTCATCTTCCCGTGTAAAAGCAAAATGCTTGATATTTTCGTACATCGCCTTGATTTTTCTGACGTCACGCGCCTTCAGACACCACGCCACGTCTTGACCTACCGCAACGGCAAAGCGTCCGACGCCAACGTAATTCACGGAAAGCAGATATTTTTGCGATACGATCGCTTCACCCACGTCCACCGCAGTGAATACGCCTGTCGAAACCGTCAGCATTCTCGCTATCGTCGGATTGTTGAACGGCTTCGTTTTTTGCCAATCCATCCGCTTCCATTCTTCCAATGAATGCGGCTCCTTTTCCCGAAGCTCCTCAATCAAGTGTCTGATGAAATAGAAGGTTCTGACGATACACTCGTTTGCAACAACGGGCAACGCCTGTCTGCCAAGCTCCACCGCTACGCCGAGCTCACCGCGCAAGTCAAAACGAACGGCAGTTTCTCTGATGATTTTGCCGTTTTCGTCATGATCTGCAAAAAGGGTTCCGTTAAACAGCTTGGACAAAAATACGGACACTTCATTTTCCCCAATCTTGAAATCTCTGAAGATCGGCAAAACGGAAAGCTCCTTTGCCAAAGCCAGGATCGGTCCGGGAATCCCCGTCCCACCCGTTTTTCCGGCAGTCGAGCTTGAGCCCGCAACGTCGCTCACGAGGTGGAAAAACCAAACCACCGTACCGTAAAATATTTTTTCCGGAACATCTTCACCGATGAAAACTTGATGCTTTTCGGGAACGTCAACCACAATAAACCGACCGTCCCGATCCGTTCCGTACGATTTTTTCGTAAATTGCGTCAAAAGCGAAAAAGCCAAACCCACAATCGTAGGATGATGCGCAAAATCCCGCAAATGATGCTGCAATCCGCCGCCAAAATCAGGCGTATTGCCATCGGCGGCAATCTGGAATTTCTTTTCCAGAAATTTCACGGAAGCAGACAAATCATCACTCTCACAGCCAAGCATTTTCGCGGTCTTTTTCACAAATTCGTTTACCTTTTCATCCGCCAAAGCCCGTCCGCTTTCCCAGTCAAATTCGCCAACCCACAGAACATCCAAAGCCGCGCAAAGCAAGCCGGCGCCGATCGAAACGATATAATCCCACGAATCCGCCTTGCTTGAAAGCAAATCCACTTGCCGATCCAAATCAAAAATGATTTGATCCAAATCCATGGAAGGCGTTTCCGTATAGGGAATCATGCTGATTTGTAATTGATCTCTATTTTCCATTTTAAACCTCCTTTATCCATATATATTTTTATTATAAATGATGTTTCCAAAACTGTCAATAAGGAATATAAAATAACAGAGTCCCACAAGACACGTTTCTTTTGCCAAGCTTTTCTTTTCGCAAAGAAAAGCGAAAAAGCCCCCGCAAAATAAATTACGGAAGCCACGACACGTTTCTTTTGCCAAGCTTTTCTTTTCGCAAAGAAAAGCGAAAAAAAGCCCCCGCAAAATGAATCACGGGAGCCACGACACGTTTCTTTTGCCAAGCTTTTCTTTTCGCAAAGAAAAGCGAAAAAAAGCCTCCGCAAAATAAATTACGGAAGCCACGACACGTTTCTTTTGCCAAGCTTTTCTTTTCGCAAAGAAAAGCGAAAAAAAGCCCCCGCAAAATGAATTGCGGGAGCCACGACTCGTTTCTTTTTGCTTACTTTTTCTTTTCGCAAAGAAAAAGTAAGTTATTTCACGAGCTTTACTTTAAAGCCGTTACCGATTCCCGCCGCGTTGGCATCGTCGGTATCAATGTGCATTTCCAGACGGAAAGCAGCGTTTGCGCGGATCTGTACGTCGTAGAAGGTGGTGCGGCGTTCGCCGTTTGCTTCCACGGTCACGTAGTCACCGTCCTTTACGCCGAATTTTGCGGCATCCTCAAGACTCATGTGAATGTGTCTGTTGGCGATGATGCAGCCTTCCTTCAGCGTGACCACGCCCTTGGGTCCGATGATGGTGATGGGCGCAGAGCCTGCGATGTCACCGGATTCACGGACGGGGGGCTTCACCTTCAGCACGTAGGAGTCGGTTCTGGAGATCTCTACCTGAGAGCTCTTTCTGACGGGTCCGAGAACGCGGACGCCCTCGATGGAGCGGAGAGAAGGTCCGATGATGGTCAGCTGCTCCTTGCAGGCATACTGACCGGGCTGAGAGAGATCCTTGAGGGGAGTCAGCTGATAGCCCTTACCGAAAAGGATTTCTACGTGCTCCTGCGTGAGGTGGATGTGACGGTTGGAAACGCCGACGGGGACGAGAGAATCGTCGCTCTTGGCAGCGCCCGTGCCGCCCATTTCTGCCATCACGCGGTTGATGATTTCGGAAATTATAGCGGAATCATAAGTGCTCATACGATGTCCCTCCGATCAAATAATTCTGAAGCTGTCAGCCATAACGCAACGGCGCTGTCTGGTGAAGCTGCGCGCGGAGGTGATGCCTTCGCCCGTAGGACCTGCGATGGTAAAGGTGGTGTGACCTTCGCCGCCGAAGCCGATGCCTGCGTAAGAGGGCGCGTTCTTGACGAAGATGGTCGTTTCAACCGCTCTTGCGAATCTGGAAAGATTGTCGATGTTCTTCGAGTGCATATGCGCGGTGTGACGGTTGCCGTGTTCTGCCTTGACGGCAAGCTCGATCGCTTCGTCAATGTTGGAAACGCGGACGATGGGGAGGATGGGCATCATGAGCTCTTCCTGAACGAATTCGTGGTTGAAATCTGCTTCGCAGATGATACAACGAACGTCTTTGCCGACACGGATGCCGATCTTCGCGAGGATCACGTCTGCATCTCTGCCTACGCAATCACGGTTGACGATCTTCTTGACCTTGCCGTCCTTGCCCGTCTTTTCCACGAGAACGATCTTTGCGAGCTTATCCGCTTCTTCGCGGGAGATCATGTATGCGCCGTTACGCTTCATACCTGCGATGAGGTCGTCAGCGATATTATTGAATGCAAATACTTCCTTCTCGGCAATGCAGGGGAGGTTGTTATCGAAGGTACAGCCGTCGATAATGTCCTTTGCAGCCTTCTGAACGTCAGCAGTATCGTCAACGATAACGGGGGGATTGCCCGCGCCTGCGCCGATCGCCTTCTTTCCGGAGGAAAGAACCGCCTTGACAACGCCGGGACCGCCGGTGCAAACGAGCAGGCGGATCAGCTTGTGACCGTACATGATGGAAGCGGATTCCAGGGTGGGCTTTTCGGTAGAAGCCACGAGAATTTCGGGGCCGCCCGCCGCCTTGGATGCGCGGTTAACGAGGTCAACCGCATAGTTGGAGGTAGCGATCGCATTGGGGTGGGGGTTGAAAACAACGCCGTTTCCTGCCGCGATCATACCGATCGAATTACAAATAACGGTTTCGCTGGGGTTCGTGCTGGGCGTGATGGCGCCGACAACACCGAACGGAGCCATTTCGATCAGAGTCAGACCGTGGTCACCGGTTCTTGCATTGGACTGAATATCTTCCGTGCCGGGCGTTTTGTCGGCAACGAGGATATGCTTGAGGCGCTTGTGCTCGACCTTACCCATTCCGGTCTCCGCAACGCCCATTTCCGCCATGACGGCAGCCTCTGCGCGCGCGAGCTTACGGATCTCGGTAATGATCTTTTCTCTCTCCTCCACGGTCATGGCGCGGACCATCTTATAGCCCTCGTTAGCCGCTTCGATCGCTTTGTTCATATCCTTGAAAACACCGATGTATGCTCTGCCGTTATATTCGGAAGCACTCCATTTCGCTTTCGCTTCGGGAGCGCCGCCCTGCATATTGTTCAGAACCTTGGCAACGATATCTCTGATTTCTTTTTCAGAAATTTGTGTTCCCATGTTATATAAGCTCCTTCTTTACGTATTTTTCAATCGGATGGGGATGGAATCTCTCAATAGATCAATTCAACTTGATTTTTCTCAAAAAATTCGATCCATTCATCCGAAGGCTTTGCGTCCGTCACGACGGTATCAATATCCGAAACGGAAAATACCTTCACGAACGAACGTCTGTTGAATTTCGTACTGTCAATAGCCAAAATTTTTCTGTCTGCCGCGGCAAAGATCGCCTCTTTGATCCGGGCATCCTCTTCGTTGGAATCGCTGACTCCCATATTCATATCAATGCCTTTTGAGGAGCATACGGCAATATGAACGTGGTAGGAGCGAATCATTTTCTCAGCCGGCGCGCCGACAAGGGCAAGAGATCCGTTTTTGAGCCTGCCTCCGGTGGAAATGATATTCCAGCCGCTTTTATCGGCAAGGTCCAGAAGGATTTCGACGGAATTGGTCAGAAGCGTCAGATTTTCTCTGTTCTTGATGTACTTCGTGACGCCGATCGCCGTCGTACTCGCATCGAGGATCAGGGAATCGCCGTCGCCGATCAGATCTGCGATCTTCTGCGCGATGGATTCCTTGAGGCTCGCGTTCATGCGTTTGCGGACGTTGAACGGGAGATCCGTACCGTGCGTTTCCGACACGATCGCGCCGCCGTACGTCTTTTTGGCGAGTCCTTCTTTATCAAGCTTTTCAAGGTCGCGGCGGATGGTCTCCTCCGTGACGTTGAATTCCGTGCTCAAATCCGAAACGATTACTTTGCCGTCCGTCGCCAATTTGGCGAGAATCGCATTTCTTCTTTCGATTGCCAGCATGGTCCGTTCCTCTCTTTGGATCAGAGAATGCTATCCCAGAGCTTCGGATCGGGACTTGCAATGACGGAGCTGTCGAGATACATACCGTCTGTGGCTGCATCGTTCTTCGCCGTGTCGATCGCCATCTGAACGGCGGCAACCTCACCCGTGATGAGCAGATAAGATTTACCGCACATACCTCTCGCGAGACGGAGCTCGATGAGGTCGACGATCGCGGTTTTTGCCGTAATATCCGCCGCGACGATCGCGGAGGCGGCAGTATAGGTTTCCAGAATGCCGAGGGCATTTCTGTTCAGGATTTCATTGGTTCCGTAAATCGCACCCAGAATGGAAGGATGCGGATTGCCGAGAACGAATTTATCAATCAGGGTATCCGGGAATTTCTCGCTTGCGGCGTCTACGGCAGCCTTGACGGAGCTGAGATCGCCCGTAACCAGAACGAGATATTTACCGGGACAAACGGTTTTTGCTTCAATCACATCGATTTCAGCGGTTTTCACCATGAGATCGGCGGCAGTCATACCGGAAGCAACCGTTTTATATTCGATCATGCCAATTGCTTTCGCCATCGTTTTTCCCTCCGTTATTGTTCAATCATGATGAATTTATCGGTAATTTCTTTCACGCGTCCCTTCACCGAGGAATGGATGTTGACGCTGAGCTTGCCTTCTGCGGCGGAAGCGATCAGCTGTCCCTCCAGGACGTTCGCGCCCTTCTTCACGCAGGGAACGGCGGGAACGCCGATATGCTGGGAGAGAAGGATCTTCACCCTTGCGGGGCTCGGAACCGTATCCTCGTCCATGGGCGCAGTCTTATTGTACTGAGTGAGTCCGAGTCTGGCGGTCAGTCTCTTCACGGGAACGCTGCGGAAATCAACCGCAGGGCTGACGTCGCGCAAGGGCGCATCCTTCGGCGCCTGTACGCCCGCCGTGCGGAGCTGTACCTTGAAGGCATCCAGCAGCATACGGGGAGAAAGCCCCTGACCGCAGGAAAACGCCTCGCAGAGTCCGCATCCGCTGCAGAAGAGTCCGTCGATGATCGGCTTCGTATCGGACGGCGTGTGATTCGAAACGACACGCATAAATTCAGAAGGGTTGATCGGATAGCCGAGCAAATGGCGCGGACAAAGATCAGTACAGTAGCTGCACTGACAGCACGCCGCCATTGCGCGTTTCAAATCAATGGAAGTTTTCGTATTTTTTCTCTGAACGACGGGATGATCGGCGGGAAGAACGATCACCGCGTTGAAGGTCTTGGTCACGGGCGCGGTCGGGGAGCCGAGCTTGCCCATCATGGGACCTCCGAACAGATACGCGGGATCCTTCACCGTTGCGCCGCCCGCGAGAGCGACGAGATCCTTGACGGACATACCGATCGGCACGCGCAGGGTAACGGGATTTTGAACCTCGCCTGCCACCGTCACGTATTTATGCGTCACGGGCGTACCGTTCAGAGCCTGATATACGTTGTAGATCGTTTCAACGTTGAATACCGTAACGCCTACCGAAATCGGCAGAGCGCCCGGCTGGGGTCTGCGTCCGGTGGTTTGATAAATCAAAACGATTTCGTCACCCGCCGGATACATTTCGCGCAATTTATGGATTCTGATATTTTCAAAAGAAGCAATGTATTCCTCGATCGCCTCAATGGCTCCCGTATAAGAGCCCTTGACACCGATAATGACGTTCTTTGCTCCTATTGTTTTCTTAATTAAATCAAGTGTGCTGAGAATCTCGTAAGCGTACCGCTCGAGAAGCTGTCTGTGAAGCTTCAGCAGAGGCTCGCATTCCGCACAGTTGAGTATAATCGTATCGGCGCGCTTGTCCAGTTTCGCGTACGTCGGGAATCCGGCACCGCCTGCACCGACAATACCGTTTTGCTTAATCAAAGCAACAAGTTCATCAAAGTTCATATCAAAGACCTTGCCTTTCGACGAAGTATACGGCGTTTTCGCACCGTATACAAAAGAGATTACATACCGGACAATCCAACACCATCATCCACGATACCGACGATAGCGGCATCGATGGGTGCATCGGATGCTTTGCCGCAAAGTCTTGCGGCGCTTCCCGTTGCGACGAGCACGATTTCGCCGATGCCCGCGCCCACGTTGTCAACAGCCACGAGCCGTTCCTTGCTTGTGTCCATGACGGATTCGACAATCATAAATTTACTGCCGATGAGCTTTTCATTTTTACGAGTGGAAACAATGCTTCCTACCACTTTTCCGACAAACATTTCAAATCGTACGATTTACTTTTTTCAGAAGCAAATCTTTCCTTTCAAAAAATGGTTTTCTGTGAGAAATTCGCAGTGAATCCCTCACAGAAAACAGGAGATGCCTTGCGGCTTATTTGATAGAGGGAAGAATTTTTTCTACGTCTGCGTGGGGTCTCGGGATTACGTGCGTTGCAATGATCTCGCCGAGTCTTGCGCCTGCTGCGGAGCCTGCTTCGGTAGCCGCCTTTACAGCGCCGACGTCGCCGCGTACCATAACGGATACGAGTCCGGAACCGATCTTTTCGGTGCCGATGAGTTCAACGTTTGCCGCCTTTACCATTGCGTCGGCTGCTTCGATCGCAGCGACGAGTCCTCTGGTTTCTACCATTCCGAGTGCTTCGAGTGCCATAGTATTATCCTCCGTTTAAAGTTTTTTGTTTATTGGTTGAGAGGGAAGCCTTCCTTATTTGATCGTGGGAAGAATCTTCTCAACGTCGGGGTGAGGTCTGGGAATTACGTGCGTTGCAATGATCTCGCCGAGTCTCGCGCCTGCTGCGGAGCCTGCTTCGGTAGCTGCCTTAACAGCGCCGACGTCGCCGCGTACCATAACGGATACCAATCCGGAGCCGATCTTTTCGGTGCCGATGAGTTCAACGTTTGCTGCCTTTACCATTGCATCAGCTGCTTCGATTGCAGCAACAAGACCTCTGGTTTCTACCATTCCGAGTGCTTCGTATGCCATAATATTCTCCTTCTCGGGCGGCATCCGTGGGATGCCGCCGCATTTTTATTCATGATTTGTTCGGGTTTGCGTATTTGCTTTTGTCTGCGCGGAGCTCCGCTTTTTCCGGACGGGGACGCGCGCCCTGCGCCGCCCCGCGGATCCTGCGGATCCCGCCTTCGGTGTTACGTTTTTTGAATCTGCCGTAGCGCCGCCCTCGGTCGCAGAGGGGCTTATTTGTCAGCCTTCTTCTGCAATCTGGAAGCGCTGAGCTCAACGAGTCTGCGCGTTTCCTCGTGAGGATTTGCGATAATCGCCGTAGCTACCGGCTTTTTGATCGCCATCGCGTCTGCGTTCTCCACAGCCGCGGTCACGGCGGAAATGCTTCCCGTGACGATGATGGTAACCAATCTGCCGCCGAGTTTGCGTTCCCATGTAACGAACTCTACTTCCGCAGCCTTACACATGATATCGAGCGCATCAACAGCCGCGGTCACGCCCGATATTTCAACAAAACCAAGCGCCTGCATTGTAAAATCCTCTTAAAATTATTTAATAACGGGAAGAATTTTTTCAACGTCAGAATGCGGTCTCGGAATGACGTGGGTTGCAACGATTTCTCCGAGTCTGCTTGCAGCGGCAGAGCCTGCTTCGGTAGCAGCCTTTACTGCGCCAACGTCACCGCGTACCATAACGGATACGAGTCCGGAACCGATCTTTTCGGTACCGATCAATTCAACTTCTGCGGCTTTTACCATAGCGTCGGCAGCTTCGATCGCTGCAACGAGACCTCTGGTTTCAATCATGCCAAGTGCTTCTCTTGCCATAACAATCTCCATTCCGCCGTCCTGTGACGGCTTTTAAAATCATTTTTTATCAAATGCGTTTAATTTCAGCATATATTCGGTATCGCTTTCCGTATTCGCGATGATATGCGAGGAAACGACACCCGTCAGGCGGTTTGCCGCGTTTGCCGCAGCCTCTACCGCAGCGGTGACGCTGTCAACGGAGCCTCTGAACTTGATGCAAACGATCAACGGAACAGGAAGCTTATCAGCGTTACCGGGCTTATTTTTGTCAAAGGTTTCGACGGTCACGTCAGCCGCTTTGCATCCGGCGTCACACGCAACGAACGCGCAGGCAAGACCGTAAACCTCGATGATACCCGTGGCTTTTCCCATAGTAAGGTTCTCCCTTATTATTTATTCACGACGGCGATCTTGAGGCCTTCCATCTTCAGGTTGGTAACGAATGCCTCGTTGATCTCTTCAAGCGGGTATTTGTGCGTGATGAGCTTTTCGATCGGGAGACCGATGCCCTTTGCTCTCTTGAGGAAGTCGAAGGTGGTCGCGTAGTCTCTGAGGGTGTATACCCAGGAGCCGACGGTCGTGATTTCCTTGGAGCAGATATCGAAATGGGGGTTGATCGTTGCGTCGCCGCCGTTGATAAAGAAGCCGAGCTCGCAGAGACCGCCGCCGTTTCTGATGAATTTATAGATGTTCGCGTGAGCAACGGGGGAGCCGGTGCACTGGAACGCGAAGTCTGCGTAGTAGCCGCCGAAAGCGTCCTTGACAGCTTCGGAGAGGGCTTCGATGCCCTTGTGATCCTTGAAGTTTACGGACTGCGTAGCGCCCATTTCCTTCGCAAAGGCAAGGCGTTTTGCTTCACCGTCAACCGCAACGATGTTTTCGATACCCATGGTTCTGAGTACGGCGATGCAGATCAGACCGATCGGACCGCAGCCCTGAACGACGACTCTGCTGTTGAAGCGGAGGATGCCGGTGGTCTTTGCTCTTTCAACCGCGTGGATCAGTACCGCGCAGGGCTCGATGAGGATTCTGGAGTCGAGGTCGAGATCGCTGACGTTGAAGATCGTGGATCCGCCTCTGACGAGGATGTAGTCGGAGAACCAACCGTTGAGATGTACGTCGTCGTCGGGAAGGAGACCGTAAACGTCAGCGCCGCCTACGTTCTGCTTGTTGAGGTCGTACATGGTGATATCGGGGTTATCCTTGAAGATCATACAGGTAACGACCTTGTCACCGACTGCGAGGGGCTTGCCCGCGCTGTCCTTCTTTACGTTTTTACCCATCTTGACGATTTCGCCCGTACCTTCGTGGCCGAGAGCGACGGGGATCAGACCGAAGGGGTCGCGCTTGTATTCGTGAGCGTCGGTACCGCAAACGCCGCAGCCTTCAACCTTGACGAGAACGTCGTCGTCGCCGACCTCGGGCATGGGGTACTCTTTGATTTCAATTTTTTCGAGTCCTGTGAGCATAGCCACCTTCGCGGTCTTCGGAATCGAAGCTGCGGCAGGAGCAACGCTCTCAGCTGCATTCCCGGAGCTCTTCATATTTGCGAGCACCTGCTGAATGATCAACTCGAGATTGACGGAATTCATATCCATGGTTACTTCACCCTTTCTCAAAAATTTCCTTACCGTAAGCGGCAAGGGCGGTATCCTCGCTTTCGCTTCCGCCGCTGACACCGATCGCGCCAATGATCTTGCCCTCTCGGTTGCAGAGCGGCTCGCCTCCGCCGAAGATCACAATTCTGCCCTGATTGGTAAATTGGATCCCGTAAAGCGAGGAACCGGGTCCTGCAAGCCCCGACAACTGACACGTCGGCATTTTCAGCGCGACGGAGGTATACGCCTTATTCAGAGCAATGTCGTAGCTTGCGATGTAGGAATCGTCCATACACTGAACGAGCACGGGGTTTCCGCCCCGATTGGAAACGGCGACAACAGCCTTTACGCCGATCTCGGAAGCCTTCCTGCGAACGGCCTCCGCCAGCGCGAGCGCCATATCCAGCGTCATATCCGAAGCGTCCGCCATTTCCCGAATCACAGCGTCGATAACGGCTGCCAATTCCTTTTCATTCATGGCGATAAACCTCGTCGATTATTTGTTCAACTGTTCCATTACGCGCTTTGCGATTTCAGCAACGAGCGCATCGTTGTCCTTGGTGCCGCAAGAGCCGCCGCAGCCGTGGCAGCTGGGTTTGCCTGCTTTTGCGTTGGGGCAGATGTCTGCGGGGTGTTTACCCTTGAGACCGAACTGTCTGCGGATTTCGTAAAGTCTCTGAACCTGAGCCTCGGAAAGTCTCTTGGGTCCGCCGAGAACTCTGGACTGGTAAAGGAGCTGTGCGTAGAATTCAAGAGATTCCATCTTGTAGTACGCGTTGAGAAGGGAGTCGGAGAAGGAAAGCGCGCCGTGGTTTTCGAGAAGAACGGCATCGTAGTGCTGGAGGTACTTGGATACTGCATCCGGAATTTCCTCGGTGGAGGGAGTACCGTATTCAGCGATCGGAACGCAGCCGAGAGCGATAACTGCTTCGGGCATGATCGGCTCGGTGAGCGGAATGCCTGCGATCGCGAAGCTGGTAGCGTAGAGAGGATGCGCGTGAACGACGGACTGAACGTCAGGTCTTTCCTTGTAAACTCTCATGTGCATTTTGATTTCGGAGGAAGGCTTGAAGCCCTGGTTTGCCTGAATCACTTTACCGTTTCTGTCAACCTTACAGATGAATTCGGGAGTCATGAAGCCCTTGGAAACACCGGTAGGCGTGCAAAGGAATTCGTTTTCACCGATCTTTACGGAGATGTTACCGTCGTTTGCAGCAACCATGCCCTTGTTGTAAATTCTCTGACCGATTTCGCAGATTTCTTTTTTGATTTGGTATTCGTTTACCATCATGATTCGAGTCTCCTTTGATATAAAATTTTTGTTTTTGTTTTCGTCGTTTTTCGCCCGAACCGCGAAAAATCCGAACTTACGCTATTATTATAGCATACATCCGCAATAAAATCAACACTTTTTTTAACAAAAAATCTTTTATTTTTTATTATTTTGTGGTTTCTTGCGTGTTTTCGTTGGATTCGGATAGGTAATTTATGATGTTTTCCACACCCTCACCCGTGACCGAGTCCACAACGAAGATTTTTTTGCATCCCGTCAGCCGGAGCCAGCGCTCCGCGCGCTCCACGCTGCCGTCGGTATCGTGCATTTTCGTGACGATGCCGATGACGTCGCGGTTGACGTGGTGAACGCAGTTCGGGGGATACAGGGAATAAGGCTCATCCGACGCCATCAGGATCCCGACGACGTCCGCCTCGTAGGAGTAGAGAGCGATCGCGCTCGCAAGACAGGCATTCTCCAGATATTCTCCGGGCGTATCGATCAGCCAATCCTCGTAGCCGATATACTGCGTCTTGTGATAGTCGATCTTCTCATGCTTGAGCGCCTGCGTCAGCGTGGTCTTGCCCGCGCCGACACGGCCGATCAGCATCAGCTTTTTCATCAGGTCTTGGTCAGATCGCAGACGGAAAAGCCGAGCTTGCTCTGCGCGTACTCCGTAATCGCCAGAAGGGATGCCTCCACCTCGGAGACGGTCCCCGTCACGATCACGGTTCCGCTGAAACGGTCCACAAAGCCAAGCTCCGCGCCCGAGGATTTCAGCGCGATGTCTGCCGCGATGATCGCCGTTTCGCTGGGGCTTACCGTCAGAATACCGATGGCGGATTTGGAATAATCCACCGCAGGATCCAGCCCCAGCTTGCGATACAGGATCTTGTCGGGATTTGCGATGACGTGCGCAAGCGTAATCTGTTTACCGGGAACGAGCTCCTGAATAATTCTGGCCTTCTGTTCCCCGCCGATATAGGAATTGTTCATCGACATCATTCCTTTCTTAAAAAATTACCGCCCTTCATCCGCCGATCTGTCCGTACAGACCCTTGGAAAGAACGACCTCCAGGAGCCTTTGCATATGCTCCTTGGATGGCGGTTCAATCTCGGGAAGCAGGTACTCCCTGCCGAGTCCCGTATATTTATCCGTACCCATCTTATGATACGGAAGAATATGCATTTCGCTGACGCCCTCCAGCGACGCAGCAAAATCCGCAATCGCACCGATCTCCTCAACCGTATCGTTGAAGGTGGGGATCACGGGCGTACGAATAATCAGATGCTTGGAATCCCTTGCGATTCTGCGGGCGTTTTCAAGGATTTTTTCGTTAGGCTTCGTCGTGAACGCCTCGTGCTTTCTGCTGTCCATATGCTTGATGTCCATCAGATAATGGTCAAGATACGGGAGGTAACGCTTGATCACCTCGTAATCGGCATAGCCCGTAGATTCCATCGCCGTGTCAATGCCGAGCTCCTTGCACGCCCTGAGCAGGGCGACCGCAAAATCAGGCTGACAGAGCGATTCGCCTCCGGAGAGCGTAACGCCGCCCCCGGATCTCCGGTAGTAGGGGAAATCACCGCGGATGGTACGGATAACCTCCTCCACGGTCACGTCCCTGCCGACGGTTTTCGTTTCGCCGCCGAGCGTCATCTGCTGAATCTCATAGCTCTGGGATTCGGGATTGCAGCACCACTTACAGCGGAGCACGCATCCCTTGAGAAAAACGATCGTGCGGATACCGGGACCGTCGTGAACCGAAAAACGCTGAATATCAAAGATTCTGCCCTTCGTTTTCAGATAATCCTTATTTTCACCCATCAGAAGCCTCCCTGCTCGGTACGGGCGATGATGTCGTCCTGCAAGCTTCTGGAAAGCGTCGTAAAGAGCGCGCTGTAGCCCGCTACGCGTACGACGAGGGATTTGTATTTTTCCGGATGCGCCTGCGCATCGCGGAGCGTGTCACGGCTGACGACGTTGAACTGGATATGCGCGCCCTTCTGATCGAAGTAGCCGCGTACGAGAGAGACGAAGTTCTCAAGTCCGTGTCTGCCCGCCAGCGCCGTGGGATGGAATTTCATATTGAAAAGCGTACCGTTGGAGGCGATATAGTGGTCAAGTCTGGAAACGGAGTTTGCCGCCGCCGTGGGACCGAAAACGTCTCTGCCTGCCGCGGGAGATACGCCGTCGGCAATGGGCGTGCGCGCAAGTCTGCCGTCAGGCGTTGCGCCCGTCTGCGCGCCGAGCGGTACGTTTGCGGAAACGGGATACAGACCCGCCTGATACTGACCGCCTCTGGGATTTCTGTAGGATTCCATGGGTCGGGTATAGGTATACGCTACGTCTCTCGCGAAGGCGTCAACCTCCTCGATATCGTTACCGAATTTCGGAACGGCGTCGATATCCGCGAGCATACGGTCGTATTTTTCCTTTTGTGCGTCGGAGCAAGGATTTTTGGAAACTGCCGAGAAGATCTGCGCGACGTCGTCTCTGGAGAGCTTCTTGCCCGAAGCGATCAAGTCGGCAACGACGTTTTTCGTCACCTTTTCCGCGTAATGGGCATCCATATCCTTGCCGTAGTTATTTTCCAATGCGTCCGCGAAATCGCAAAGGGTATATTTCTTCTGTTCGTAAACCAAGGTCTTGATGACGTAGAGCGCGTCCGCCATATTGGCGATACCGAAGCCCTGCGGTCCGGTAAAGTTATAGATCGCGCCGCCCTCCTGCATACTCTTGCCGCGTCCGATGCAATCCTCCACCATACAGGATTGGAAGGGGAGCGGACATCTGTCCGCGTGTGCCTGGTCGATCGCGTTGTCGGAGTTGACGAGAAGCTCGATGAAATAATTCATCTGCGTCTTGTATGCGTGATAGAAGTCGTCAAAGGTCTTCATGTTCTTGAATTCGCCCGTATCGGGGCCGATCTGTTCGCCGGCATCCTTACCTCTCGTGAAAACGAGCTCGAGAGGACGGCACATATTGAAGAAAGCGGCGTCGTGCCAGCCGTCCGTCTTACAGGGCGCCTGCGGCTCTACGCAACCGATGATATTATAGTTGCGCGCGTCCGCGAGCGTAACGCCTCTGGAAAGGAGCGCGGGAATGATGACCTCGTCGTTGTAGTACGCGGGCAGACCGATGCCCGTTCTCGTCAGCTCAGCCGCGCGGATGAGGAACTCGTGGGGAGAACCGTTCCATACGCGTACGGAGAACGAGGGCGCGGGAAGGAATACGTGCATCGTCGCGTTGATGCACATGAAGGAAACGTCGTTCGTGGCATCGAGACCGTTGGAATCCTGACCGCCCGCGATCAGGTTCTGGAAAAGGCTGTAGCCCGCAAAGCCCTCCGCGGAAGCGGCGTCACGGCATTTGTTCAGGTCGTTGAGCTTGACCCAGATGCAGTCCATCAGCTCCTGCGCGAATTCACGGGTGATCGTGCCCTCCTTCAGATCCTTTTCGAAATAAGGATTCATGTACTGGTCAAAGCGGCCGGGAGAGATCGAGTGTCCGCTGGATTCCACCTGGAGCAGCATCTGGATAAACCAGAAGGACTGGCAAGCCTCGTAGAAGTTTCTCGCGCCGAACTCGGGCACGCGCTCGCAGTTCATGGCGATGCGGCGGAGCTCCGCCTTTCTCGTGAAATCCTGGCAGCCGTCCGCGATTCTGTCTGCGAGCTTGGCGTAACGCTTCGCGTAAGCGATGACCGCCTCACAGCTGATGATCACGGCGTTGAGGAAATGATGGCGCTTTGCGTAATCGCTGTCGCCGAAATTCAATTTCGCGAGAGCCGCCTTGGTTTCCTCGATGATACCGCTGTAGCCCACGCGCAATACCTTGGCATAGTCAACGGTCACGTGTCCGATGCCGTTGTAGAAATAGTTGCCCGTCGTAAAAATATTGTGCGCGATCGCGGTAAGCGCTTCGGGCGCCATATAGGAGGTCGCAAGCTCACTGGTGGTCTTGCCCTTCCAATATTGGTGCACCTCCCTGAGAGCAGCCTTCGTCTGCTCCGAAATGTAGAAGGGGTCCGCAGCGCGGGTTTCGACAGTATCGAATTCTGCCTCCAACCATTCAAAAGAATATTCCGGGAAGGTCTGACAGCCGCGCGGCGCTTGTGTTGCGCTGCCGACGATCAGTTCCTCGTCGCGGATGGTGATCGGGATATTCTCCAGGATATGCGCAAAAGCCTTTGCGCGGCGGAGAATGATCGGTTCGCCCTCCGTTTCGCGGTAGGATTCCGTCAGCAAAACTGCGCGGTCCGCTTCGATTTCCGGCATTTTTTTGTACAGGTTTTCGACGAGACGGCCGATTCGGTCCGTCTTTTTGATATCTTCTGTATAGAACGTTTTCAAACAATACACCTCCGGATACTAATCTTTTTTTATTTTACAATATTTTCGCATAAATGTCAACACGAAATCACCAAAAAACAAAAAAAGCCCACGCAAACAAAGATTTTTACGTTTTGCTCAAATATTGATATTAAACGAAACAAAATCCAAGATTCGGGCGCCCTATTTTTGGCTATTTTTATGAAA
Organism: Clostridia bacterium; assembly: GCA_017412045.1. Classification (GTDB taxonomy): domain Bacteria; phylum Bacillota; class Clostridia; order Oscillospirales; family CAG-272; genus QALR01. Next base: position 11,766 of record JAFQOX010000005.1, on the reverse strand, counting down.
TTTTCCCCATGCTTTCCCGTCTTGGATTTGCATATTTCACATAAATTTTTTTCAAAAAATGTCTTGTATCCATGCTGTTTTCATGTCCGAAGTCCATTTTGGCGAAGAAAAAAAGCGTGAAAATCCCTTCGCCGCACGCACGCGCACGCGTGCGCATTTTTCATAAAAAGGAAGGAAAATCCAAGAAAAGCCGCTCGCAAATTTTTCCGTATTTTTCGGAAAAGGTCTTGACAAACACCGTTTTTTCATGTAAAATATTGCTGTAGTTAGCCGAGGCTAACTACGATAAAGCAACATCAAACCATCAATCCCGATAGAAAGGAAAACGGGCATCGTATGAAAACTTTAAAGCAAATCAAGATCGGAAAATCCGCAAAGGTCGTCAAGGTTCACGGAGAGGGCGCTCTCAAAAGAAGAATCATGGACATGGGCATCACCAAGGGCGTTACAATTTCCGTGCGCAAAGTTGCTCCCCTCGGCGATCCTCTGGAAATCACCGTGCGCGGATACGAACTCTCGCTCCGCAAGGAAGATGCCGAAATGATCGAGGTCGAATAAAGCGCCTCCAAGATCAGATCGGGCTTTCATTTTCGGCTTACTCAAAGCTTATCAAACAAAAGTCATCAATCAGAAAGGACACACATCATGGATTTGCGTATCGCCCTTGCGGGCAACCCGAACTCCGGAAAAACAACGCTCTTCAACGCACTGACGGGCTCCAACCAATTCGTCGGAAACTGGCCCGGCGTCACCGTGGAAAAGAAGGAAGGCAAGCTTAAAAAGCAGGAGGGTGTCATCATCACCGACCTTCCGGGCATCTACTCCCTCTCCCCCTACAGTCTGGAGGAAGTCGTCGCGAGAAACTATCTCGTCGGAGAACGCCCCGATGCCATCATCAACCTCGTTGACGGCACGAATCTCGAAAGAAACCTTTATCTCACCACCCAGCTTCTCGAGCTTGGCATTCCCGTCGTCATTGCCATCAATATGATGGACATCGTCCGAAAAAACGGCGACGTGATCAACGTCCCCGCGCTCTCCAAGGCGCTCGGCTGTGAGATCGTGGAGATCTCCGCGCTCAAGGGAACGGGCATCGCCGAGGTATCGGAAAAAGCCATCGAAGCGGCAAAAAACAGAAAATACAGCATTCCGCGCCACATCTTTTCGGGCGCCGCGGAGCACGCGATCGCTCACATCGAGGAAGCCGTCGTACACGAGCTTCCCGCGGAGCAGCAGCGCTGGTACGCCATCAAGATCTTCGAGCGCGACGAGAAGGTCCTGGAGCTCATGAGGCTTCCCGAAGATCTCCGCGCCCATATCGAGGAGGACATCGTCGCAGCCGAAAACGAGCTCGACGACGAAGCGGACAGCATCATCATCAACGACCGCTATAATTACGTCACCTCCATCACCGACCGCTGTCACAAGAAAAAGAACGCAGGCAAGCTGACGACCTCTGACAAGATCGACAAGGTTCTCACGAACCGTTGGCTGGCGCTCCCCATCTTCGCGGCGATCATGTTTGCCATCTACTACATATCCGTCACCACCGTCGGCACGTGGGTCACGGATTGGACGAACGACGTGCTCTTCGGCGAGATCATTCCGCCCGCCGTGGAAGGCTTCCTCGTTTCCGTCGGCTGCGCGCCCTGGCTGCAAAGCCTGATCCTCGACGGCATCGTCGCGGGCGTCGGCGCCGTGCTCGGCTTCATCCCGCAGATGCTCGTGCTCTTCCTCTTCCTCGCTTTTCTGGAAGCGTGCGGCTATATGTCCCGTATCGCCTTCCTCATGGATAAGATCTTCCGCAAATTCGGTCTTTCCGGCAAATCCTTCATTCCGATCCTCGTCGGCACAGGCTGCGGCGTTCCCGGCATCATGGCTTCCCGTACCATTGAGAACGAACGCGACCGCCGCATGACCATCATCACGACTACCTTCATTCCCTGCGGCGCAAAGCTTCCGATCGTCGGTCTGATCGCAGGCGCGCTCTTTGATAACGCATGGTGGGTTGCCGTCAGCGCGTATTTCATCGGCGTTGCCGCCATCATCATTTCCGGCATCATGCTCAAGAAAACGAAGATGTTCACAGGCGAACCCGCTCCCTTCGTCATGGAGCTTCCCGCCTACCACATGCCCACAGCCAAGAGCGTATTCTCTTCCATGTGGGAACGCGGCTGGTCCTTCATCAAGAAAGCAGGCACCGTCATCCTCCTTTCTTCCGTTATTCTCTGGTTCCTGCAAGGATTTGGCTTTGTAGACGGAAAATTTGTCATGGTAGGAGAGGAGGATCTGAACAAATCCATTCTCGCTATCATCGGCAGTGCGATCTCCTGGCTCTTTGCGCCTCTCGGCTTTGGCAATTGGCAGTACGCAGTCGCCGTTGTCACCGGTCTGATCGCCAAGGAAAACGTCGTTGCTACGCTCAGCGTTCTCTTCGGTATCGACAGCGCAGGCGGTCTTTCCGCTCTCGCGGGCTATTCGTTCCTCATCTTCAATCTGCTCTGCGCGCCTTGCTTCGCGGCGATGGGCGCGATCCGACGCGAAATGAACAGCGGCAAATGGACGCTCTTCGCGATCGGCTACCAGACCGTATTCGCTTATATCGTTTCTCTCTGCGTATATCAGATCGGCTCTGCCGTTACGGGCAATCTCAATATCGTCGGTCTTATCGTTTCCCTTATCTTCATCGCTTTCGCAATCTTCATGCTTGCGAAGCCCTATAAGGAAGCGACGAAGCTGACAAAAAAACTCAACTGACAAAAATCAAAAGAAAGGAGTGACCACTATGATCGTACTCGATTGGATCGCTCAGAACCTCTCCACCATTCTCATCGCGCTCGGCGTATTTTTCCTCTGTTTCGCGATCGTCCGGAAAATAATCCGCGACAAGAAAAAGGGGAAATCCTCCTGCGGCTGCGGTTGCTCCAACTGCGCGATGAGCGGTATGTGTCACGCGCAAAACAACCAAAATAAAAACAATCCTTAATTTTCTATATCTCCTGAAAAAAAGAACGTCCTCTCTGCTATGCATCTTTAGCGGAGAAAGCGCAAACACCACCAAGGAAATTTCTTTGGTGGTGTTTTTATGTCGGTGGAAACTTGCGAAAGGCTCCCTCTGGGAGGGAGCTGGATTTTGCGTAGCAAAAGACTGAGGGAGAGCGCGTGACGATAAAATCCGCGCAAATTGCAAGTCACGCGGGCTCCTTCCACCACTTCGTGGTCCCCCTTCCTCCCGGAGGAAGGCTTTTGCGAGTCATTCCTCTGCGTATAGTGGGTTCGGGCTTCTGCCCGATTATGCGCGGACTGCCTCGCGCTATGCTTGCCCCGGACGCGAGCGTCAGGAAACTATGTAAATGCTTTTAAACCTATCTATTTACTTTTTGACAGATTTATGATATAATGAATTGAAAGCACGCTTGATGTATCTGAAAATTGGAGGGTATTATGGCATTTTGGGGAATGGACTTAAACCAATCTGATGAATTTTGCGAAATATATAACGAATATATGGATCTATATGATATTGGACTCGAACCGGCTGAAATAACGCAACAAATGCTCCAAAAGTATCAAAAGGAGGCAATACCGCACAATGCATTTTTTGCAATAGCAAAAGCAGGATGGTCTTTAGGCTTCCGTTCGGAGAGCGTTTTCTTGAGAGTAAATCAAATAATTGACAACCGAGAAAATATAACATACTATCAATCGCTTGGCTTTTCCGAACAAGACATAAATGAACGATCCAAAAAACTTTTATGCTTTCAAGCATTATTGCAAACATCGCCCAAAGCCCCGAGAAAGCGCAAAATATCAGCTTGCAATAGGCTAAAGCGATTGCCTAAGGGGACTGTGTCATATTATGAGGCTGATGACGGATATTATGGCTTTGTTGTCCTTGATGCCGTATATGAAGGACGCCTTCTCGCAATAACCGAAAAACTATCGGTTGTCCCGAAAAATATTGAAGACGTCCTAAATGCCACCGCTCTTACGGCAATTTGGTTGCTTTTACGCAAAGCCCCCAAGGGAAATCACGATATCGGAATCATTAAGGTGCAAGGAGACTACAACGGAAGAGCAGGCGTTTACCTTTGCCAACCCGTATCCTTTGGCATTAATTTTTCTTTTTATCTTGATGAGTGTCATCAAAGAGGATTATTACATTTTAAAGACCACAAGGTGCATGACCTGTTGGATGAAAATAATGTTCCTATCGAATTTTATTGTGAAGAAACAGCGAAAGAAGAGACAAGAATGGTTATAGATTTGATGAATAATCCAGCCTCGAAAATCGCAACAAACATGATTAGACACGCAATTAATTTAGAAGGGTTCTTTCATTGACTACTCTTTGCTTTCTGCATATCAAAAAGCCACCACGAAAACCGTGGTGGCTGATTTCAATTTTACCGCTAACTTTGCAGACCCTCACAGAAGGCGTTCTTTTTCAAGTATTGATTTTTCGAAAAATTATGATTTCTTACCAAGCTCCAGCGTGCGCTGATAGGAAGCGTTCAACGCCTCAAGCGTCATACCGCCGAGACCGAGCGCCTGAAATTTCTTCACGCCCTCGATCGTCGAGCCGCCGGGACTGCAAACGCGCACGCGGAGTGTCTCCAGCGTTTCGGGGGAGGAAGCTGCCAGCGTTGCCGCGCCGATCATCGTTTGCTCTGCGTACGCTCTCGCCTGCTTGCCGTCAAGACCGAGCGCCTCGCCGGCGCTTGTCATCGCCTCGAGGAACATATACATAAACGCAGGACCGCAGCCCGAAATCACGCTTGCCGCGTCGATCAGCTTTTCTTCGATCCGATCCGTCTTGCCCGCCATCGAAAGAGCGGAAACAAAAGCATCAAGCTCGTCCTCAGAAACCGCGCCGTTTGCCGTATAGAGGATCATTCCCTCACCGACCGCCACGGGCGTATTCGGCATGATACGGATAATGGGCGCGCGCATACCCAGCATTTCCTCCAGAGAAGCAATCGAGATACCCGCCGCCATCGTGACGAGAACGAAGCGTCCCTCTCTTTGCGCGAGCGTAGCGCGAAGGGATTCCGCCACGGAGGGGAGCACCTGCGGCTTGACGCCGAGAAAAATAAATTTCGCGTTTGCGGCAATCTCGCCGTTATCCGTCGCGCGGCAACCGAAGTCCTTCGCAAAGCTCTCCGCCTTTTCCGCGGAATAGTCGGAAACCAGAACGCCTTCGCCGCCGATCTTTTTACATACGGCGCCGGCGAGCGCGCCGCCCATATTGCCTACGCCGATAAATCCAAATTCAGACATCGTTTTTTCTCCTGTTCTCCGTTCAACGGATCTGTCCGTTGCCGGTGATCCGGTACTGATAGGAGGTCATCTCCGCAAGCCCCATCGGACCGCGTGCGTGAAGCTTCTGCGTGGAAATACCCATCTCACAGCCGAGGCCGAATTCACCGCCGTCGGTAAATCTCGTGGAAGCGTTGACGTAGACCGCCGCGCTGTCAACGAGAGAAACGAAAACGCTCTGCGCCGCTTCGTCCTCCGCCACGATCGCTTCGCTGTGTCCCGTGGAGTGGTTCAGAATGTGCTCCGCCGCCTTCTCCACGCTGTCAACGATACCCACAGCGAGAATATAGTCCAAAAATTCCGTATCGAAATCCCGCTCGCCGGCAGGCGTACCGTCGATGACGGAAAGCGCGCGCGCATCCAAGCGAAGCTCGACGGGCGTTTTGCCCTCGGCAGCGCGGTCCTCACAGAGTGCTTTTTTCAGAAGGGGCAAGAATTTTTCGGCAATATCCTTGTGCACCAGGCAGACCTCCGCCGCATTGCAGACGGAGGGACGGCTCGTTTTTGCATTCACGAGAATTGCAAGCGCCTTTTCGATATCCGCACTCTTATCCACGTAAATATGGCAAATACCCGTTCCCGTTTCAATGCACGGAACGGTCGCATTCTCCACGCAGGCGCGAATCAATCCCGCTCCTCCGCGCGGAATCAGCATATCGACGTAGCCTCTCGCCTTCATCAGCGCGTTTGCGCCCTCACGGGAAGTGTCGTCCAGAATGTTGACCGCCGTTTCGGGGAAGCCGACGGCACGAAGCCCCTTTCTCATGGCATCCACGATGGCGTGAGAGGATGCGTACGCCTCCTTGCCGCCGCGCAGAACGCAGACGTTTCCGCTCTTCAGGCAAAGCGCCGCCGCATCGGAGGTCACGTTCGGACGGCTCTCGTAAATGATCGCCACCACGCCGAGCGGAACAGAGACCTTTTCGATCAGAAGTCCGTTCGGTCTCGTTTCGGAGGAAAGAATCCTTCCGACGGGATCGGGAAGCCTTGCGACGTCACGAATACCGCTTGCCATGCCCTCGATTCTGGCGGAGGAAAGCTGAAGGCGGTCGATCATCACGTCGGAGACCGTACCGCGCGCCGCGGCAACGTCCCTCGCGTTTGCTTCCAAAATTTTTTCCTGTTCTTCGATCAGCGCATCCGCCATCGCGAGAAGCGCTTTATTTTTTTCTACAGAGGAAAAAGACGAAAGCGCCGCTTTCGTCTTTTTTGCTCTGTCCAATATTTCGACAGTTGTCATAACAGAGTCCTTTCGGCTTTATTTTTTTCCGATGAATCTCGTTCCGAACGGCTCGCCGTCCGAAATCTTATAGAGGATCATCGGGTCCGCGCCGCTTGCAATGATCATTTCCATTCCGGCTTCCGTTGCAATCTGCGCCGCGCGCAATTTCGTTTTCATGCCGCCCGTGCCGAGCTCAGAGCCCTTGCCCTCCGCGAGCGCGAGAATCTCGGGCGTCAGCTCCTCCACGACGGGGATCAGAACCGCGTCGCTGTATTTGTGGGGATCCTTCGTGTAAAGCCCCTCGATATCGGAGAGCAGAACCAGCAGATCCGCGGAAACGTTCGCGGCAACGATCGCCGCCAGCGTATCGTTATCGCCGATGACGATCTCATCGGTCGCCACGGTATCGTTCTCGTTGATGATCGGCAGAGCGCCGAGCTCCAGCAAGCGGAACATGGTGTTATGGAAATTGGTACGGCGTTTTTCGTTTTCCACGTCCTCGCCCGTCAGAAGGATCTGCGCGACGGTATGATTGTACTCGCCGAACAGCTTATCGTAGGTATACATCAGCTCGCACTGACCGACGGCTGCCGCCGCCTGCTTGGTGGGAATATCGGTCGGACGCTTGCCGAGTCCCAATTTTCCGACGCCCATACCGATCGCGCCGGAGGAGATCAGAACGACCTCGTTGCCCGCGTTTTTCAGATCGCTGAGCACGCGGCAAAGCTCCTCCACGCGGCGGATGTTCAAAAGTCCGGTCGGATAGGCAAGCGTTGACGTTCCGACCTTTACAACAATTCGCATAATATAAAATTTCCTTGATTTTCAGATGATTTTGATGTTTCGGTGCGCCTTAAAGCTCCTCCACCGATTTGACGTATTTCAGTCGGCGCAGCTCCACGGCGAATTTTTCGACGTGATTGCGATCCTTCGTACGGATGCTGAAGAGCGCGTTCGGGGATTCGTTCTCTCCGTCGCATTTGCCGATCTGCATTTTGACGATGCGGTGACCGTCCTCTTTCATTTTATCGCAAAAGCTGAGAATGCCCTTATTATCGTGAAATTCGATATAAAGGTCCACCTCCTTCGCGCCCTTTCTGACAATGGTATCCAGCTTACCGAGCACCTTCAGCGTCAGAACGAGAAGCACGAGAACGATCAGCACGCCCTCGATAAATCCGATGCCCGCCGCAAGACCGACGCAGGCGCAAACCCAAATGCTTGCCGCCGTCGTCAGACCGCGGACCTGATTACGGCCCGTAACGATGATTGTGCCGACACCGAGAAAGCCTACGCCGCTGATGACCTGCGCGCCCATACGGGAAATATCCGCCACGTCGCCGAATCGCTCCATCATATATTGGCTGGTGATCATGACGAGCGCGGAGCCCAGACATACGAGAATATGCGTTTTGATGCCCGCAACGCGGCGCTTGCGCTCACGGTCGATGCCGACGACCAGACCGACGATCAGCGCCAGAAGCAGGCGGACCGCGACGGCGGCAATGCTCCAGGATGCGGTCAAATCCACAAGCCATTTCCATCCATTCACAATAAACATGGAAAGCCCTCCTTCTTTTCAAAAAACGTTTACCGCCCCGCGAATCCGATTTTCCGGAACGTCGAGAGGGCGGAAATTTCGTGAACAAATATGCTCTGAAAAGGGAATCTCCCTCAGATTATCATCAAATGCTGCGATCCTTCATTTCGTGAACGAAACAGAGGATTTATTTTTTGCAGGGAACGTTTTTCGTTGCGATCACGGCAACGCCCGTGCCCGCGCAATTTTCGATCACAACGTCGCCGATGGAAACGGGAGCATCCATCTGCGCCGCGCTGATCTCCTTCATGCAATCGAAAATCTTGCCCTTCGGAATATCGCTCGCGGTCTTGACGGAAACTCTCGCGATATCCGCGCCGTTGACGCGGACGGACGAGGTGACGATACGGGTCGGATTGGTGACTTCCTTTTTCGCGTAATCCGCGCCGCGGGGACAGGTATTGCCCTCTACGCCGATGCGGTCGTCCTCAATGCTCACCGTAAGAAAACATCCCATCGGGCAACCGATACAAGTTAAGTTTTTTACTTCCATCTTATGCTTCCTCCGTACAAATCACGATTTCGGAAAGCGCGGGATAATCGGCAAAGCTGTTCTTCTTCAGAACGACCTGCTCCATTTCTCCGGGCGCCAATACGCGTTTTTTGCGGCTCGAAACTTTCTTGCCGTCGTAATATACGCAAACCGAGCGGTTCTGATAAATATCCGCGACACGGAAACGGACCGTGACGGAATCGCTCATATTTTCCACGTCGATGGTCTGGGGAACGGTGTAGCGTACGCCGTTTTCCGCCTTGATCACGACCTTATGCGTCTTTTCAGCCGTCTTTTCATTCTGAACGAAGGCGGCGGCGTTCGCGCCCGCAAGAGCCGCCTCGGAGGAAACGTAGTCAACGAGGTCGTGTACGTGGAGCACGTTACCGCAGGCGAATACGCCGGGAACACCGGTCTGAAGCTTATCGTCCACGTTGGGACCCGAGGTCACACGGTTCATTTCCACGCCGATCTCTCTGGTCAATTCGTTTTCCGGGATCAGACCGCAGGAGAGAAGGAGCGTATCGCAATCGTAGTGGATCTCCGTGCCGGGAATGGGCTGACGGTTGGCATCGACCTGGGCGATGGTCACGCCGGTCAATCTGTCCTTGCCGTCGATGCCCACGACGGTATGGCTGAGGAGAAGCGGAATACCGTAGTCGTTGAGACACTGAACGATGTTACGCTTCAAGCCGCCGGAATAGGGCATGAGCTCTGCAACGACCTTGACCTTTGCGCCCTCAAGCGTCATTCTTCTCGCCATGATCAGACCAATGTCGCCCGATCCGAGGATCACGACTTCTTTACCGACGCTGTAGCCGTCGATATTCATCAGTCTCTGCGCCGTGCCTGCGGAATAGATGCCGGCGGGACGGAAGCCGGGGATATTGAGCGCGCCGCGCGGACGTTCGCGGCAGCCCATCGCAAGGATCACCGCCTTCGCGGAAATCTGAACCAGCCCTTCCGACTTGCTCATATACGTAATAACCTTTTCGGGCGTGATCGAAAGGACCATCGCGCCGAGACGGTAGGGAATTTCCATATCCTGCGCTTCCTTGATGAAGCGCGCCGCGTATTCGGGACCGGTCAGCTCCTCCTTGAAGGTATGGAGACCGAAGCCGTTATGAATACACTGATTCAGAATACCGCCGAGTGTGGAATCGCGTTCCAGAATCAGAATATCGGAAACGCCTGCTTTTTTTGCGGAAATTGCCGCCGCAAGTCCCGCAGGACCGCCGCCGATGACAACGATATCATGCTGTTTCATTTCCGTCACCTCACTCACATTTTATGGGACAGCATTTCGGAGCCGCCGCTGTTTTTACAAATCTTTTCCATGGGAATACCCGTTTCGCGGGAAAGGATCTCCATCGTTCTGGAGGTACAGAAGCCCGCCTGACAACGGCCCATACCCTGATGCACGCGGCGCTTGATGCCGTCAAGAGAGGTCGCGCCGAGCGTACGATGGATGGCATCCATGATTTCGCCCTCCGTGATTTCCATGCAACGGCATACGATCACGCCGTAGAGGGGATTTTCCTTGATGATCGCCGCGCGTTCCTCAAAGGATTTTTCAGCAAGCTTGACAAAGCCTTTTCTTTTGGAAATAAAGTTTTCCTTTTTCACAGCACCGAGCTTTGCGGCAACCGCCTCCGCGATCTCCACGCCGATGGCGGGGGCGGAAGAGAGTCCGGGGGATTCAATGCCCGCCGCGTCAAAGAAGCCGGGTGCATCGGAAACCTCGCCGAGAACGAAATCGTCGCCGTCCTCATGCGCGCGGAGTCCCGAGAAGGAGGTAATGGTCACGCGGTAGGGAATATTTTTGACGCTGACCGCGGACTTTTTCACAACGTCGGCAATTTCTGCCGCCGTGGTAGCCGTATTTTCTTTGTCGTCCACATCAACGGCAGTCGGACCGAGAAGGAGGTTTCCGTGAACGGTCGGGGATACGAGGATACCCTTGCCGTATTTGCCGGGGAGCTGGAATACCGTCGCGCTGACGTGCGTTCCCGCCTCTTTGTCGAGCAGACAGTAGTCACCCTTTCTGGGGGTGATATGGAGCTTGGTTTCGCTGACCATATTATGGATCGCATCGGAATACACGCCCGCCGCGTTGATCACGGTTCTGGTCAGAACGTCGCCCTTATTGGTTTTCAGAACGTAGCCGTCCTCCGCTTTTTCGATCGCCTGAACCTCGGTATGGAATTTGAATTCCACGCCGTTGTCGCAAGCGTTTTCCGCAAGCGCGATCGTAAGACCGAAGGGGCAAACGATACCGCCCGTGGGAGCCCACAGAGCTGCCACCACTTCATTCGTGATATTGGGTTCCATTTTGCGAACCTCATCGCCGCTGAGGAGCTTGACGTCCACGCCGTTTTTCAAGCCTCTCTGATAGAGCTCGCCGAGCTTGGGCATATCCTCGTCCGCAAAGCAAAGAACGAGAGATCCGTTTCTCTTGAATTCAAATTCGAGGTCGCGCGCAAGGTCTCCCATCATCGCGTTACCCTTTACGTTCAGCTCAGCCTTTTTGCTTCCGGGCTTCGCATCGTAGCCCGCATGAACGATCGCGCTGTTCGCCTTGGACGTGCCGGAGCAAACGTCCTCCGTCTTTTCGAGAAGGCAGATGCGCAGATCCCAGCGAGAAAGCTCTCTCGCAATCGCAGAACCGATCACGCCGCCACCGATGATGGCGGCGTCATATCTGTTTTCCGTCATATATTTTTCTCCGTTTCCCTGTCCCCAAAGGACAGATTTTTTCGCTTTCATTTGTATGAATACTCAAATACAAACAAATACCCATAATATCATTATACTATTTTTACAATAAGTTGTCAATCATTTTTTCTCAATTTGCAGGACAACAGCATTCAGTTTCCAATGTAAAAAAGATAAGATTTTTCATATTCGAAAAATCTTAAAGCAAAAAAAATTATTTTTTCTATGTCAACAGACAGGGCTTTTTATAAAAGATTTCCCTTTGATAAGGGGGAACGGTGTCCTTTTTCTTTATTTGAAAGAAAAAGGACGAAAAAGAAGCAAACCAGCGTGCCGCTGGACTGCTTGTGCGTATGGGAATTGCATACCGCAAAGCCCACTCGCTCTGCGCGAACGCCTGCGCAAAGCGCAGAACAG
>JAFQOX010000048.1 GCA_017412045.1 Clostridia bacterium | reverse complement strand
GAAGATTTTCGCAATGGTTTTGTATTTGATGGAAACAAGAACACATTGCCTCCCTCTGCACATTATGCGAAGCATAATGTAGGAGGTGTCAACCGCATGGTTGACGGAGGGAGAGAGAACCCACTAAACAAGAATTTATCTTAAAAAAGTAAATGCTGTTGTCCTGATTATTTTATCTCGTAAAGAGGACAAATCGAAAAACTTATGGTATAATGGACATTGGAAAATCAGAAGGAGGATAAATTTGCTTATTTTTTTGTTATCAATATCAGATCAAAGCGTTGCCGCGAACGTGGAACGTCTGTACCGCGCCTATTACGACGATCTGCTTCGTTTCGCCCAAGGCAGATTGAAGCAGAGCGGAATCCAAAACTATGAAATCGATGCGGAGGACGCCGTGCAGAACGCTTTCGTGAAAATCACGAAATATATCGACAAAATCAAGGTCGGCGCGCCGGAAAAGGCAGTCAGATCTTACGTTTTCTCCATCGTTGCAAACGAGGTCACCGACATCGTTTCCCGCGATCGGCACTGCGACGATATCGAGGAATACGCGGACACGCTTGCGGACGAGGAGATCGTTGAAAAAATGAGCATCAAGGAATCCTATCGGAACGTCGTGAAGATCATCAAACGGATGGATGAAAAATACAGCACGGTGCTGATGTATTATTTCTGTTACGATATGAGCGTCAAGGAAATCGCCAAGATGCTGAATGTATCCGAAAATACCGTTTACTCAAGATTTTCGCGCGGAAAATTGATTTTATTGAAAACGATTGGTGGAGAGGATCATGGATAAACAAAACAACAGAAATTTATTGAAGCAAGCGATTCTGGACGGGATCTCTCAGAGGTACGAAGAAGAATTGTCTGCCACGCAGGAATTTCTCCTTTATTCCAAAAGGTCGGAACGGAAACGGCGCAGGATGAAGCGGATCCTGCTTGGGATCATCGTTGCCGCCCTTGCTTCGGCAGTGCTCGCTGTGTCGTTTGCGTATTTTGCGGGCTCGGTCAGAGGAACGGTCGCGCAGGTGACCGAGGACGGTCGGGCGGAATTGGATATCATGCCTCAAAAGGTATTGGAAGAGCTTTCCGTCGGCGATACGGCGCTCGTGAAGATCGGTTCCTTCCGTGCGGAAATGCCTTTGGTGGAGGAGCTGATCCCCGAGGAAGGTAAATTGCAGCTGCTTTTGGACAGGGAAAACGGGAGCGTCCTGATCTGTAGCTATCGCGAGGACGTTTGCGAACGCTACGGCATCTGTGTCGGCGACAGGGTGACCGTTCGGAAAAGTAAAAATTGAATGGTGAACTATATTTTATGAAAAAGGAGAAGAAAACGGATGAAAAAAATAATACTGATCTTACTGAGCCTTCTGATGGCGCTGGCGCTCGCTTCCTGCGAGGCAAATCACGATCCCGGCGAAACGGTCGATACCGCCGAAACGACCGACACCGAAAAGCCCGCCGATACCGCCGGCACCGAAAAGCCTGCCGATACGGCAACGGACCCCGCGCAGACGCAAGCACCGCAAACGCCAAGCGATGAAACGGCGGAAGCCATCGACAAGTACGTAGAGTTCGGAACGCTCGTTGACGCGGAAGCACTGAACGTGCGTTCCGGAGCAGGCAGCGCTTTTACGAGGCTCGGTGTGCTGCTGAAAGGCGAAACGGTAGAAATACTTGAAAAAAATTGCGCAGAATCCGACGGGTACACCTGGCACAAGATCCTTTACGAGGGGGCTGTCGGATACGTCGTTGCGGGCAATCAGACGGATAACTTTCGTTTTGAATTCAGGCATCTCACGTCGTCGGACGACGGATCCGTCAAATCCGAGGCGGTTTCCTTTGAAAAATATATCGGAACGTGGCGTGACGGTCTCAATCCGCCGAACGATTTCTTCATCGTGACCCAAAAGGATAACGGCGAAATTCAATGTGGGTGGAGCGTTTACAGACTCGCAAGCTTTTATTTCGTTATAACGGCAAAGGATGGGGAATTCACGTTCGAGGATGATTGGGGCCGTATGTCCGGTACAATTGATTTCATAGGCGACGCGATCTGCGTGAAGGTGGAAGAAACCGTCATGGAGGGAACTTGGTCGGGACACCTTTTCACCGAGAAGGAAGATGATCAGCCCTCGGAAAGCCCTGCGCTTACGTTCGTTTCGAGGCAGGAACGCTTGTCATGGAAGGACAAGATCGAACGCTTCCTCTCCAATTATTCTTACTATGAGTACGGGAAACACCTTGATTTTGGCGTAGCTTTGATGGATCTGAATTTTGATCATACGCCCGAGGTGATCGTTGCTTATCCGGGCGGTTCGATGGGAAACGTAAATATCGAGGTGTACGATCTTGAGAGCGGTGAAATAATCTGTGACCTCGGAGATACTCCTCATTATCGGAGAGGGGATCATATCTATCTTTGTATATACGGAAATGATAAGGGGGATTACCTGATCGTAAACGAAGGCTCTCTGCGCAACGGACTTGAATGGTATAATCTGACCTCCGTATTGAAGGAAAAGGATGGAGCATTCAAATTTGACGTTCTTTTTGAAGAGGTGATTGAGTCGGACGATAGCCGCCGCTATTATTACGTCGGTGAGGAGGTCGATCAAATAGAATTTGAAAAGCAAAAAGAACTCTTCCAAAACGGATATAAGGAAATCGCGGAAACGAAGATACAAATCGTAAATTGGAATTCCATCGATGCCAAAAACGAGAGAGAGGAGATTTCCATGATGGCGGCCGCATTGGTTTCTTCCGATCAGCAGTTTATTGATTACGGTATTGATTATAAAGAGGCGTATCTGGACTTCCTGAAGGACAAAAAGGATTCCCATCGCGCCTTTGCGCTCGTTTTCATTGACGGCGACGAGATTCCCGAGCTGTATATGAGCGGCGTATCCGAAGCGGAAGGCGACGAGATCTGCACTTTACGGAACGGCGTCGTGACCCGGCAGCATCTGCAACGGAACGGCGGCGGAAAATACGTGGAGAAAAGCGGAACCATCATCAACCGCAACGGACATATGGGATATTATTACGACCATGCATACAAGCTCGACGGAAACGGCTTCACCCAAACCCTGGACGCCTCATATATCGAACGCTGCGTGCACATCGGAAACGGCGAGTATGACGTTGAGTGCGAATATTTCATCAACGGTTATCCCGTGAGCGAAGCCGTTTATCAAAACAGAGTCAACGCCGTTTTTGATTTCTCGAACGCCATCCGTCTCGATGACGGCGCGGTATCCTACGATGAGATCGTCGATCGGCTCACAAGCGGCAATGCGTCGCGCTGACCATTCCCGCACTCCGCATTCCGCATTCCGCATTCATATTGAATATTTCCGAAAACAGGCTTGCTTTTTCTTTTCTTCAATGTTATAATAGAAAACGAATCTGAAACAAAGAAAAGGAGAACCCCATGAACAAGAAAATTTTATGCCTGCTGATGGCTGCTCTCACGGTGATTTCGGCGTGCCTCATTTTCACGGGCTGTAATAAGGTCCGCGTGGAAATTGATCTGGAAGCGGTCGCCGCCGCCAATAAGACGGATGCGCTCCTTGCGCGTTACGACAGCTTCATGATCCGCGCGGAGGACGGAGACCGTACCATCGGCTACTACGTGGATGATGAGATCGTTTTCGAATGGTCGGGCGCGTACAAAACGTCCACCACCTCTTACAAGGAGTATTACGAAATCATCGCCGACGGCTATTATTGCGGCATGAACGATAAAGATTTTTACAGCATCGTTCACGGCGGCGGCGAGCTGGATACGGAATGGACGAACGATCTGATGCTCAATCCCGAGCTTTTCACCAGAGAAACGCTGATCAGCTCCTCGGAGAGCGACGGCATCGTCACCTTCAAAACGCGCCTGACCGACGAAACCATGATCGAGCTCGGTTATTGGAACGAAACGGCGTACAAGGGCTGTTATTACGAAACGGTCTATACCATGGAGAAGGATTCCCTGGTGATCACCTCCATCAAAGAAACGTTCTTCAATAAGCCCGCCAAAAAGACCTCTACCATCGAATACGTGCTGACCGCCAACGTCGATCGCCCCGAAAAGGCGGTGACGGTCTACGACCACGTCAATTCTCCCGCAGAGACCTGCACGGCGACCATCGTTTTCGATCCGGGTACGGAGAATGAAAAACGCGAATCCTTCACCGTTCCCAAGGGAGACGTCGTTTATTTCTATTGGGAGGGCGACTACGACAAGGTTTACAAAAACGCCGAGCTGACCCAGCTTCTCAGCTCCTCCCACGTCAACCTCGTCGCTGACGAGGACGTCACCATCTATCTGACGAAATCCGCAAAATAATGCACGCGAAGTCCGCCTGCTCCAGCCTTCGGAGCAGAGCGGGCTTTTTATAAGATTTTTCATATTCGAAAATCTTAAAGCAAAAAGAATGTTTTTTGTTTGTCTGCTGACAGAGTTTTTTATAAATTTTTCCCTTTGATAAAGGGGAACGATGTCCTTTTTCTTTATTTGAAAGAAAAAGGACGAAAAAGAAGCAAACAAACGTGCCGTTTGATCGCTGGTGCGTGTGGGGGCAAAGTACCGCGAATCCCGCCGGACTCTGCGCAAATGCACTCTGATTTGCAGGGCAAATCAGAGTACGATATTGCTTGCCGAAACCGCCGGCACGGTTTCGGACGCCGTCGGCTATTCGGGGAGCTGCGTGCGTATGGAAGCCTTGCCTTCGGCGGGGTGCATCGTCGGAACTGCATCG
>JAFQOX010000047.1 GCA_017412045.1 Clostridia bacterium | reverse complement strand
TCAAAAGTCTTGTTTGCACGCGGGCTCCTTCTGCCTCGTAAACTCGGCACCTTCCTCCCGGAGGAAGGCTTTTCGGAATCTTATCTTTTGTTAAAAGTGACGAAAGCCAAATTTTCAAACTGACTTTATCGACACACTGAAATCCCCGAGGAATTTTGAATCCTCGGGGATTTTATTGGTTATTGGTTATTCTGCTCCAATTGATCGGTGATGAGACGGTAAACCCGATGTACGTCGTCGATCATAAAGAAGGCTGTGACCGCGCTTCTTCTGACCGCGTCGGAATTCACCGTTCTTCTGCGGCTCCATCCGCTGCGATATTCGACGTAAACGCGATCTTCCGCGAAGCGTATGGTACCGGTATTGCCGTTGACCGCTTCCAGATTCACGGTAGAAAGCGCGGAAAAAACGTATTCCGTGCAATTCGTGCCGTTCCGGTCGCGCGTCAGGATGATCGCGCGTCTGTCGGTGACGGCGTAAACCGCGGTTTTCAGCAGCTTGCGCTGTCCGAAAAACAACGTATAGAAGAGCGTTCCGCCGATCAGGATGAAAAATACGCCGAAGAGCCCGAAGGGACCGCCGATCGCCGTTGCCATAATCGTCCAGAAAACGGCAAAGCCCATCCAGAAGATCGCGAAGATTGGTAAAAACGGGGGGATCTGCGAAGCGGGCATTTCTTTTGGCTTACCCGTCCAGAGCAACGTTTCGTCGTGGCGCAGAAAAGGCTGTATTTCCCGATACGGTTCTTGGTTATTGACAGATGTTTCGTTCATGCGGAGAAACCTCCGGGGATTATCGTCTCAGATATTTCTCGAAGCCTTCCAGCGCCGCGGAAACTCTCTGATAGTCGTTGGTCAGAATGGTATCTGCGCCAAGCTCGAGATAGTGGCGGGCTTCTTCTGCGGTATCGGCATAGAATACGTTGACGACGATGTTATTGTCGTGCGCCTTCTTGATGGTCTTTGCCACGTAGTCGGGCTCGTTTTTCTTGAAATGAGGCTGGTAAAGCTGAATCTTCTTACAATCGTAGCGGAGCGCCTTTTCCACGAGGTCCTCGAAGGGATCGTTGGTAGCGCCTGCACAACGGACGATGTCGGGAGCCAGCTGCTGAAGCTGTCCGAGGATGGCGGGGTTGCCGCTCATAAAGTAAGAATATTTTCTGCAATCGTATTTGTCGATAAGGCGGATGATTTCCGTGAGCATTTCCTCGGGAACAGGGTTCACGTCATCCATGGATTTGATGTGAATGTTCATGACGGTGTGGCAGGAGAATTTCTTGAGGATATCCTCAAAGGTCGGAACCTTGAGTCCCGTGAATTCCGCGCCGTGCTTGACGCCGAAATCGTAACGGAGAAGCTCCTCGTAAGTATATTTCCAGATGGCATCGTAGCCTGTGGAAACACGGCTGAGCCACGGGTCGTGGGAAGAAACGATGGTGCCGTCCTTTGCCATCCAGAGGTCGAATTCGATCTCGTCCGCACCGAGCGCAATCGCCGCGCCGAAGGCGGGCATACTGTTTTCGGGAGAGATGGTATTGAAGCCTCTGTGCGCGCACATTCTGGGATACGCCATGATTTCGTCGTGGCGAACGATGGCGCTGCCGCCGGGGCGGTATTTCCAGGGTCTGCGTCCCGCTTCGATATAAGCGTGATGGGTTGCGGGCGGATTGCCGAAGCCTGCCGCCTTCAGATAACGCTTGTGAGGATCGAATTCCGCGCAGGCGTGGCCGACGTCGTTCTTCATGTTCAGAAGCATCTTACCGTCAGGCGCGGCGATCAGGCTGCAACCGCCGACGGGGGAGTCTGCGCCGAGGCTGACGGAGGAACGGACGACGTAAGCGTTGGTATTATAGGCGCAGAATCTCGCGAGAATTTCCAGCGCATCGTGGCTGTCGCTTCTCTGATATGCGCAAGCGATGATGACCTCGGGGTTGTATCTGCCGATATTGGCGAACGCTTCATAGAAATAGAAGTCGTAGCAGATCAGAAAACCATAACGAACGCCGTCGATTTCGAGAATGGTGGGCTCGCTGTGTTCCCAGGTGTAGTCCTTGTCAAGCTCGTACACGTCCATTTCGGAGGGAACGAGGTGCTGCTTGGAATACGTTCCGGCGAGAGAACCGTCTTTGCTGAATGCCACGGTGGTATTGCGCAGACCCGTGGGATGGGGATAGATGCAGTTGACGAAGACCGTGGCGTTGCAGCGCTTTGCGGTTTTGGAAGCCTTGTCGAGAAGCGCTTTGCTGTATTTCTCATAGCTTGCTTCCATTTCTTCTTTGGTTTTTGCCAGACAGGGGACGTTGGAATACTCGGGCAAAACGATGATGTCCATCGTCTCGTCGCATTTGTCAAGCTCTGCAAGCTCCCATGCGAAAAGGGCATCGGATTCCGAGAAATTCAGACTGTACGCGGGTTGAACAACACATACTTTCATTTTGATCTACGACCTTTCTTTTTAATTTTGTTTTTGTACGCTTTTATATTCGTCATAAAAACGATAATTCGGGCAGTATTGCGCCGTGCCGAGTACGAAACGCTCCAATTCATCCTCATCCAGGTTGACGGTACAGATATAAGCGTCAAGATCCTCGTCGTAATCGTAATAGACGCAGGTTTCGCAATTCGTCGGCTTGCGTCGTACGGTTCTTTTGGTGGATTCCGCCACGGTTTCACCGCCTTTCTTTGCAGTTTGTGATCCATATCCATTATAGCACAGGATCTTCAAAAAGTCAATCGGATCGCGCATCTATTGGACAACGGGAAAAACAGATGAATCTGAATAAAAGACAGCTTTTCATGCAATCGATCGGCAATATCAATCTGAGCGGTGTCAGGACGTTGACGAAAAACCTTTTTATCGGTACGTTTCTCTTTGAGACGGTGGGCGCGATCCTGCTTGCCTTCCGTTTCTGTCTGATGATGGGCTTTTGGGAGGGATTGTTTAGGGCTTGTTTGAAAAATAGCGATATGACCAAAAGTGAGGAATTTTTTCGTAGAACAAGCTGATTTTTTGCAGAAATACGATATGTATTTCAAAAAAATAAGCGCAGTTATGCGGAAAAATAACCGCTTTTTGGGCGT
>JAFQOX010000046.1 GCA_017412045.1 Clostridia bacterium | reverse complement strand
CTCTCTCCCTCCGTCAACCATGCGGTTGACACCTCCTACATTATGCTTCGCATAATGTGCAGAGGGAGGCAATGTGTTCTTGTTTCCATCAAATACAAAACCATTGCGAAAATCTTCAATTTGGAATAAATTTGTTTTTTCGTGGAAAAAGCCGAATGCCTCCCTCTGACGAGGGAGGTGGATTGCCTTCAGGCAAGACGGAGGGAGAGACCCTTTCAAACAAGAATTTATCATGGATTCTTATAAAAAGTAAATGCTGTTGCCCTGGATCGGACAAAAATAAGGTTTGACTTTTTGCGCAAAAGGCGTTATAATGAAAATAACGAAAGAAAATCCCGCGGGATTTCGAAAATACAGATACAAACGGAAAGGAATATGGTTATGAAGATCAGTACGTCTATCCATCACGCAAACATCGAAGCATTCGGCGGCATCGATGCGACCTTCGCCGCACTGAAGGAAGCGGGCTTTGAGGGCATCGAATACGCATTCATCACGCCCGATATCAATTGGGAGGATATGAAGGCGGGCAAGCCCAGCAAATTCTTTGAGGACGAATATTTCTGGAAGAACGCCCGAGAGATCAAGGCGGCTTCCGAAAAGTACGGCATCGAGCTCGTCCAGTGTCATGCGCCCATGCCCTCCCATATCAGCGGCGCGACGGAGGAGGGCAACCGCCTGCTTCGCGACTATACGCGCAAGGCAGTTGAATTCTGCGGCTTCTGCAATATCCCTTACATCGTCATTCATCCGATCTTTGACGGAAGCTTCCGCTTCCCCAAGCTGACCAAGGAGGATGAAATCTGGCTCAATTTCGATTTTTACAGCTCTCTGATCCCCGCCCTGCGCGCCAACGGCGTGGTCTGCTGTCTGGAAAATATGTTCTGCCAGGATTGGAAAACCAAAAAGATCTATACCGCGAGCTGCTCCGATATGAATGAAGCCATTTACTACGTCGACGGGCTCAACCGCATCGCCGAGGAGGAGCGCTTCGGCTTCTGTCTGGACACCGGTCATCTGCTCGTGCTCGGTCTCGACGGCAAGACCTGTCTGGAAGCGCTGGGCGAACGCGTCAAGACGGTCCATATCCACGACAACGACGGCTTTGACGATCTCCACCTCGCGCCCTATCTCGGTCTGAACGATTGGGAAAAGTTCCTCAAGGGACTCCTCGCGATCAACTATACGGGCGACCTCAATTTTGAGATCCCCGGCTCGATCAAGCAGGTTCCGCCCGCGCTCCTTACCTCCATGATGCGCTTCACTGCGGATGCGGGCAAATATTTCCGCGCAAGAATCGAAAAAACGCGCGCCGAAAAAGCCTGACGGACCGCGGGGGATTCGGATATGAAAAAACAGCCTAAATTTTTACAGATCATTTTCAGTTATCTTCTCATGACGGTCGGCGTCGTTTTTCTGACCGTCGGCGTATATTTCTTCAAGATCCCCAACGGCTTCGTCACGGGCGGTGTCAGCGGTATCGGTACGGTGCTCGGTAAGGCGCTCCCGATCCTCTCCTCCGCGACGTGGATCGCCGTCATCAATATTCTGCTCCTGCTCGTCGGCTTTATCTTCGTCGGCAAGGAAACGGGCATTCGCACGACGTATTGCAGTCTGGCGTTTTCCTTCTTTTCCATGATTCTGGAAAAGCTCGTTCCCGTGACCGCGCCTCTGACGACACAGCCCTTTCTTGAGCTCGTCTACGCGATCCTGCTGACGGCGGTCGGCTCCGCGATCATGTTTTCGCAGTCGGCTTCCTCGGGCGGTACGGATATCGTCGCGCTCATCCTCAAAAAATACTCCCGCCTGAACGTCGGTCAGGCACTCCTCTATTCGGACTTTCTGATCTGTCTGAGCTCCTTCATCACCTTCGGCGTGGAGGTCGGCTTGTTCTCGCTTGCCGGTCTGTTCGCAAAGGCGTTCCTCGTTGACGGCATCATTGATAACATCAACAGCTGTAAATACTTCGTCGTGATCACGGATAAGCCCGAAGAGGTCTCCGCCTACGTTATCAGCGAGCTGAATCACAGCGTCACCACGCACAAGGTCGTCGGCGGCTTCAGCGGCACGGATAAGACGATGATCCACACCGTCTGCCATCGAATCGACGCCATCCGCCTGCGCAGAAAGGTCAAGGAGATCGACCCCAACGCTTTCACCGTCATCACCACGACCAGCGAGATCGTCGGACGAGGCTTCCGAGGTGTTTGATCTTCACGCGAGTTCGTTCGGAGTGGGCAAACGAATGCGGAATTCGGAGTGGTCAAACGACTGGTTCGGTAAAATCCTGTTTGAAGGTTTGTTAACACATCTCTTGATGCACGGAAAGCACCCTTTTTCAAAAGGAGTTTTTATGAAAACGATGCAATGGCTAAAAAAATCCTTTCGCTTGCAGATCATTTACGCATGTTGCTGTATCGCGTCCTCGCTTTGCTTCGCCATCTTCCACTATTTTCAGGCAGATGCCTTTTTGGCTTTGGGGTGTCTTTTCGTATACGGCTGGTTCCTTGCGCCGATCACTGTCATCCGAGGCTTTTCGCTTTATTTTTCCGAAAGAGGGCAAGACCGCGACCGCCGGATCATCGGGAAAAAATGGCTCTGGTTTATCGCATTTGTCCTTGCCGATACCGTGCTGTTTTGCATTGCGGGCGGTTTGACGGTGCTTTTTACGGGAGGCGTTTGATTTTAAAAATATATAGAAAATTCCCGCAGAAAACCTTTTCGTGGTTTCTGCGGGAATTTTTATCAAAGTCGGTCGATCGCTGAAAGCAAAGCTATTCGATAAAAAATCATATTAAAACAAGCTGAGAGAGCCGCCGACTTTCCCGTCGGCGGCTCTCGCGGCTTGTCGATAAAGTCAGTTAAAAAATTCAGTTTCGTCAATTTCGCTAAAAGATGAGATGCTAAAAAGCCTTCCTCCGGGAGGAAGGTGCCGAGTTTACGAGGCGGAAGGAGCCCGCGTGCAAATAAGGCTTTGAAAAAGTTCTGTTTGCGTACAATTTTACACTTGCAAACAGACAAATCCAATCCAAATTTCTTGAATCACGCACTCTCCCTCAGTCTTTTGCTTCGCAAAATCCAGCTCCTACATTATGCTTCGCATAATGTGCAGAGGGAGCCTTTCCGGCTTTGTGCAACTTTTTATTTTTGAATTTTCTACGTGGGTTTTTCGACAGTCTGAGCCGTCCCTTGCGAGGGACGGCTAACAGAATCTGCGCTTTTGTGTGCCGACAGACCGATAAACAAGATGCTGTTGCTCTGGTTTTCGATCTTGCGCTTCTTGACAATATTCTGCCCTCGTGCTATACTGTTAACGCTGAATTTTTATGGAAATCTGAGGATATTGCAATGAAGGAAACGTTCAAAAAACAGTATAAATTATATTTGCTCGCTATTTTATGCACGATGCTCTGGGGAAGCGCGATTCCGTTTATCAAGATCGGATACGAGCTTTTCCGAATCGCGCCCGAAGCCACCGCGGATCAATTGGTTTTCGCGGGAATCCGCTTCTTCGGCGCGGCATTTCTGCTCACGATCCCGCTCAGCGCGGGACCGCAAAGACTGATCTCGCGTGAAGCCGCTACCCAAATGGCGGTTCTCGGACTCATTCAGACGGCGGGGCAGTATTTCTTTTTCTATATCGGGCTTTCCCATACGTCGGGGATCAACGCCTCCGTCATCAATTCCGCGGGAACGCTGCTCTGCGTGGTGCTGGCGTGGATCGTATTCAGGGATGAGAAACTGACGGCGCGGAAATGGATCGGCTGTATCATCGGCTTTTCGGGAATCCTGCTGAACGGCGTTTCCACGCAAAAAATGGGTCTGCTGAGCTTCCGCGGGGACGGCTGTCTGATCCTCGCGAACGTGTGCTTTGCCGTTGGCTTCCTGTACAGCAAGCGCAGTGTCAAAAAGACGAATCCCTTTCTGCTGACGTTCGGTCAGATGGCGATCGGCGGCTGTGTCCTGCTGTTTCTCGGCTTGGCGATGGGCGGCGATCTTCCGCAGATCACGTGGCTCGGCTGTCTCGTGCTTTTCTATCTGATGGTCGTTTCCGCGGTCGCCTTTTCCCTGTGGACGCTCCTGCTTCGGGAATATCCGTCCGCGCAGGTGGGAATGTTCCATTTTCTGACACCCGTTTTCGGATCGCTCTTTTCCTGTCTGCTCAATGCGTGGGGCGTTCTGAAGGACGGCTCAGCGTTTACCGTGTATACCGTCCTTGCCGTGATTTGCGCCGCCGCGGGAATCTTCCTTTCCTCGGGCGGGAACAAGCAGGCTTGACGGAAAAAATCCTCGGAATCCGAGGATTTTTTCACAGCTTGTCGATAAAGTCAGTTAAAAAATTTAGTTTCGTCAATTTCGCCAAAAGATGAGATGCTAAAAAGCCTTCCTCCGGGAGGAAGGTGCCGAGTTTACGAGGCGGAAGGAGCCCGCGTCACTTAAAATTTTGATCAAACTTGATGTTTACGCACTCTCCCTCAGTCTTT
>JAFQOX010000004.1 GCA_017412045.1 Clostridia bacterium | reverse complement strand
ATGTTCCGCGGCGCGGTTAAATTCTTTAAATAAAAGCGGGCAACGCCCGCTGGAAAACTGCTTGCTCTGCAAGCTGGGTGCTCGCCTACCGCAGTTCAGCCTGTATTGAAACAATGCGAAACGGCGAGGACCATTTTGCGCAATTTCCTATGGTATAAAAAAGCGGCGAATCGCCGCTGATGGTTGCCGCCGTATCGCAGTTGATTACGACTCCGTACATGGCTCGACGGCGGATCTGATTTGCGTAATTTCCTATGGTATAAAATATTTGTCATATTGCTCGGTGCTTTACCTCTCTGTGGATTGCTTTCTTCGTTTGGAGATTTCCGCTGCGAAATCTCCAAACGGATTTACCATGGCATATCTTTCATGATATGAAAAAATGCGTTCATTGAGCAGAAGAAATTTTTTTGATTCTTGACATACCGCGATCATTCGGTTATAATGGATTTGAATGATGTGTGAAACAGGGGCAATATGCTTGGAGGATATGTATGGAGATTTCAATGAAAAACGTTCCCGATTATTTCGGTAAGTTCGTATTCGATGATATAACGATGCGCGCCCGATTGCCCAAAGAAACGTATAAAGCCATGATCAGGACGATCAAGGATGGCAGAAGCTTGGATATATCCATTGCGAACGTCGTTGCCAATGCGATGAAGGATTGGGCGATTGAGCTTGGTGCAACGCATTATACGCATTGGTTTCAACCCATGACGGGAATTACCGCCGAAAAGCACGACAGCTTCATTTCTCCCGACGATTCGGGCAGAGTGATTATGGAGTTTTCCGGCAAAGAGCTTGTCCAAGGCGAGCCCGATGCCTCGTCGTTCCCGTCAGGCGGTCTTCGCGCGACCTTTGAAGCAAGAGGATATACTGCATGGGATCCTACGTCGTATGCTTTTGTAAAGGACGGCGTGCTTTGTATTCCCACCGCATTTTGCTCGTTTGCAGGCGACGCATTGGATAAGAAAACGCCGTTGCTTCGTTCCATGGAAGCGCTCAATCGGCAGGCGATGCGCATCATCAAGCTTTTTGGCCATACGGACGTTACGTCCGTTAAAACGACGGTCGGTCCGGAGCAAGAGTATTTTCTGATCGAGAAAGCGCTTTACGATAAACGTCCCGATCTGGTTTTTGCGGGACGGACGTTGTTTGGCGCCCGTCCGCCGAAGGGACAGGAGCTGGATGACCATTACTTCGGCACCATCAAGCCTCGCGTTGCCGCCTTTATGAAGGAGCTGGATGAGGAGCTCTGGAAGCTTGGCGTTTACGCCAAGACCGAGCACAACGAAGCTGCTCCCGCGCAGCATGAGCTTGCGCCGTATTTTACGACCGCGAATATCGCGGCGGACCATAATCAGTTAACGATGGAGCTTATGCAGAAGATTGCACGTAAGCACGATATGGTTTGTATTCTTCACGAAAAACCGTTTGCAGGGGTAACGGGAAGCGGCAAGCATAACAACTGGTCGATGACGACCAATACAGGCGTGAATCTTTTGAATCCCGGTGAGACCCCGTATGAAAATGCACAGTTTTTGCTGTTTCTTTGCGCGGTGATCAAGGCAGTGGACGATTATCAGGATCTGCTTCGTGTTTCTGCCGCAACTGCGGGAAACGATCACCGTCTGGGTGCGGCGGAAGCTCCGCCTGCCGTTATTTCCATATTCCTTGGCGACGAGCTGACGGCGATTCTTCACGCATTGGAGAAGGAAACCGTCTATAACGCGAAAGAAAAGAGCCTGATGCGTGTTGGCGTTCACGTTCTTCCCAAATTCCCCAAGGATACCACGGACCGAAACAGAACGTCTCCGTTTGCATTTACAGGCAATAAATTTGAATTTCGTATGCTGGGTGCATCTGCATCCGTTTCCGATTGCAATACCAGCTTGAATACCGCTGTCGCGGAGGTCCTTTCTCAGTTTGCGGATGAATTGGAAAAAGCAGAGAATTTCGAGCATGCTCTGCACGATCTGATCGTAAGGACGGTACGAAACCACAAGCGTATCATTTTTAACGGCAATGGCTACGACGAGAAGTGGATCGAAGAAGCAGAGCGCCGCGGACTTTATAATCTGAAAACGACGCCCGATGCGATCCCGATGCTTTTAAACCAAAAAAACATTGATCTTTTCTGCAAGCATAAGGTCCTCAGCGAGCGTGAAATTCGCGCAAGATACGAAATTTTGCTTGAATCCTACGTGAAGATCGTCAATATTGAAGCCTTGTCGATGGTAGATATGGTCAAGAAGGATATTCTTCCCGCCGTTTGCTGCTACGGGGACAAGCTGGCGAAGGCCTTCCGTCATAAAAAAGAGGCGATTCCGTCCCTGAAGTGTGATTATGAACGGAACGTTTTGCAGGAGCTGTCGGAATGTACGGATCATATTTATCATACGCTTCGTTGTCTGGAAAAAGCAATCGCGGGCGTAAATAAGAACGACGATAGCCTGTCGTTGGCGAAAGCGTATGAAACCCAAGTGATTCCTCAAATGCAGGCTCTTCGTGCGTACGTTGATCTTGCGGAAACCATGACGGCGTATAAAGACTGGCCTTATCCGACCTACGGCGATCTGTTATTTGGAATTAAAAACTAATTTTATAAATGCAAGATAGAAGGGAGATCCTCCGATGAAAACAGATATCGAAATTGCACAATCAGCAACCATGCAACCGATTGCGAAAATTGCGGAAAAAGCGGGCATTGATGAAAAATATTTGGATCTGTACGGCAAATACAAAGCAAAAATCAATATTTCTCTTTTGAATGAATCCTCTGCAAAGGACGGAAAGCTTGTGCTGGTAACGGCAATTAATCCGACTCCCGCAGGCGAAGGAAAGACGACGACTACCGTCGGACTCGCCGACGGTCTCCGTCAGCTCGGCAAAAACAGCGTCGTTGCGCTGCGTGAGCCCTCCCTCGGTCCCGTATTCGGTGTAAAGGGCGGTGCTGCCGGCGGCGGCTATGCACAGGTCGTTCCGATGGAGGATATCAATCTCCATTTTACGGGTGACTTCCACGCGATCGGCGCGGCGAATAACCTGCTTGCGGCAATGCTTGACAATCATATTCATCAGGGCAATGCGCTCGGCATCGACCCGCAGAAGATCACCTGGAAGCGTTGCGTCGACATGAACGACAGACAGCTTCGCTTTGTGATCGACGGTCTCGGCGGATCCGCAAACGGCAAGACCCGCGAGGATGGCTTTGATATCACGGTTGCCTCCGAAATCATGGCTGTATTTTGCCTTGCCACGTCGATCGCAGACCTCAAGGCGCGTCTTGCAAGGATCATCGTTGCTTATACTTACGACGGAAAGCCCGTTACCGCAGGCGATCTCAAGGCAGAGGGCGCGATGACAGCGCTTCTCCGCGATGCGCTTTCCCCGAACCTTGTTCAGACGCTCGAAGGTACGCCCGCTCTCGTTCACGGAGGTCCCTTTGCCAATATCGCGCACGGCTGCAACTCTGTTCTTGCCACCCGTATGGCAATGAAGCTTGGCGACTATGCGATCACGGAAGCAGGCTTCGGCGCTGACCTTGGCGCGGAAAAATTCCTGGATATCAAATGCCGTATGGCGGATCTCCGCCCCTCTGCGGTCGTTATCGTTGCCACCATCCGTGCGCTCAAGATGCATGGCGGTCTGGCAAAAACAGAGCTTGGCTCTGAGAATCTGGAAGCGCTTGAAAAGGGACTCCCGAACCTTCTCCGTCACGTTTCCAATATTCGGGACGTATACAAGCTCCCCTCTGTCGTTGCAGTAAACCGATTCCCGACCGATACGGATGCGGAGATTGCGCTGATCATCGAAAAGTGCAAGGCGCTTGGCGTCAACGTCGTTCTCTCCAACGTATGGGCAGAAGGCGGCAAGGGCGGTATGGCGCTTGCTGAGGAGGTCGTTCGTCTTTGCGAAATGCCGGGTGACTTTTCCTTCTCTTACGATACGGACGATACCATTGCCGGCAAGATCGAAACCATCGTCAAGCGTATCTATGGCGGCGCGGGCATCGTGATCGAGGCTGCGGCAAAGAAACAGATCGACACCCTTACCGCGCTTGGCTTCGATAAGCTTCCCGTTTGCATGGCAAAGACGCAGTACAGCTTCTCTGATAATGCGACGCTTCTCGGCGCGCCCGAAAACTTCACCGTCACCGTGAAGAACGTCAAGGTTTCCGCAGGCGCGGGCTTTATCGTCGTTCTTACGGGCAATATCATGACCATGCCCGGTCTGCCCAAGGTTCCCGCTGCCGAACGCATCGACGTTGACACGGATGGAAAGATCGTTGGTCTTTTCTGATATGGATCAAAATTTATTATAAATATAAAAGGAGAACTTTTTATGAACAAGACACTTGTTTACACAGGTAAAACCAAAGACGTATTTGCTTTGGAAAACGGCAACTTCCTTCTCAAGTTCAAGGACGACTGCACCGGCAAGGACGGCGTATTCGATCCCGGCGAGAACGCCGTAGGTCTTACCATTGAGGGCGTCGGCGACGTAAATCTCCGTATGTCCATCTACTTCTTTGAAAAGATCAACGCAGCGGGCATCAGAACCCACTACGTCAGCGCAAATCTTGCGGACACCACGATGGAGGTTCTTGCCGCAAAGGTATTCGGCAAGGGCTTGGAGGTCATCTGCCGCTACAAGGCGGTCGGCTCCTTCTATCGCCGTTATTCCGATTATTGCACCGAGGGTCAGGATCTTCCTGCATACGTGGAAACGACCTTCAAGAACGATGCAAAGGGCGACCCGCTCGTAACCAAGGACGGTCTTGTTGACCTCGGCGTTATGACCGCGGAGCAGTACGACTCCCTCAAGGCGCAGACGCAGGCGATCACCAAGATCGTTGCCGACGACCTTAAGGCAAAGGGGCTTGATCTTTACGATATCAAGTTTGAATTTGGTTATGATGCAGACGGCAACGTCATGCTGATTGACGAGATCGCATCCGGCAATATGCGTGTTTACAAAGACGGTGAATACGTGGATCCCATGACGCTGAACAAACTTTTCTTCGCTTAATGGGTGGCTTTTTCGGAGCAGTCTCCAAAAGAGATTGCGTTATGGATATTTTCTTTGGAGTCGACTATCATTCTCACCTTGGTACAAAAAGCGGCGGTATGGTCATTTATGACGCCGCGGATGGATTTCAGCGTCAGATCCATTCCATCGGTAATACCCCGTTCCGCACCAAGTTTGAGAAGGATCTGGCAGACTTCCACGGATGCAGCGGCATCGGCTGCATCAGCGACAGTGATCCCCAACCCCTTCTCGTTCGTTCGCACCTCGGCATTTACGGCATTACCACGGTCGGCTGTATCAATAACGCGGAAGAATTGGTAGAGAAATATTATTCGGATCACGGTCATCAGTTTATGGCGATGAGCTCAGGCAAGGTCAATTCCACCGAGCTTGTTGCGGGATTGATCAACCAAAAGGACGATCTCGTATCCGGCATTCTGCACGCGCAGAATGAAATTGACGGATCCTTGACGTTGCTGATTTTAACCGAGCAGGGCGAGGTGATCGCGGCGAGAGATAAATTCGGCCGCCTTCCCGTGCTGATCGGCAAGAACGAGGAAGGGCATTGCGTATCCTTTGAGTCCTTTGCTTACACCAAGCTCGGCTATGAGGATATCTATGAGCTCGGTCCCTGTGAAATCGTCAAGCTCACGCCCGACAAAATAGAGATCCTGTCTCCTGCGGGCAACCAAATGAAGATATGCGCTTTTCTCTGGTCGTATTACGGCTATCCCAACTCTCGCTATGAGGGAAAGAACGTGGAGGTCATGCGCGTTACGAACGGTAAAATTATGGCTCGTGACGAAATGGCAAGAGGGGAGCTTCCCGAGATCGACTTCGTGGCAGGCGTTCCCGATTCCGGTGTGCCCCACGCTATGGGCTACGCCAGACAAAGCGGCTACGAATACGCGCGCCCCTTCGTTAAATATACGCCCACTTGGCCGCGTTCCTTTATGCCCGCCAACCAGAGCGTCAGAAATCAAGTCGCCAAAATGAAGCAGATTCCCGTGCCGGAGTTGATTGAGGGTAAGCGTTTATTATTTGTTGACGACTCTATCGTGAGAGGTACGCAGCTTCACGAAACCGTGGATTTCCTATATAGCGCAGGCGCTAAGGAGGTTCATATGCGCTCGGCTTGTCCGCCCATTATGTACGGATGCAAATATCTCAATTTTTCCAGAAGCAACTCGGATAAAGAGCTTCTCGCACGCAAAGTCATAGACGAGCTTGAGGGCGACGAGGGAGATAAGCACCTGGAGGAATACGCAGATGCGAATACCGAAAGAGGTCAGTGCCTGCTCAAGCGCATTTGCGAGGAATTCGGCTTTGACTCCTTGGGTTATCAGTCTCTTGACGGCTTGCTCGAATCCATCGGTATCGACAAAGACAAGATCTGTACGTACTGCTGGACGGGTAAGGAATAAGCAAGAAAAGACCGTATTTATCCCAATCCTCAATGAAAGCCCTTGAAGCAATCGTTCTTCAAGGGCTTTTTCGAAGCAACAGCATTGCAAAACCAGGCTCCCTCTGCTTGTCGATAAAGTCAGTGAAAAAATTCAGTTTCGTCAATTTCGCTAAAAGATGAGATGCTAAACAGCCTTCCTCCGGGAGGAAGGTGCCGAGTTTACGAGGCGGAAGGAGCCCGCGTGCAAATAAGGCTTTTGAAAAAGTTCTGTTTGTGTACAATTTTACACTTGCAAACAGACAAATCCAATCCAAAATTCTTGAATCACGCACTCTCCCTCAGTCTTTTGCTTCGCAAAATCCAGCTCCCTCCCAGAGGGAGCCTTTCCGGCTTTGTGCAACTTTTTATTTTTGAATTTTCTACATGGCTTTT
>JAFQOX010000045.1 GCA_017412045.1 Clostridia bacterium | reverse complement strand
TTCGGCAAGCAATATCGTACTCTGATTTGCCCTGCAAATCAGAGTGCATTTGCGCAGAGTCCGGCGGGATTCGCGGTATACCGCTCCCATACGCACCAGCGATCAAACGGCACGTTTGTTTGCTTCTTTTTCGTCCTTTTTCTTTCAAATAAAGAAAAAGGACATCGTTCTCCCTTATCAAAGGGAAATATCTTATAAAAAGCCCTGTCCGCTTACGGAACAAAAACATTCTTTTTGCTATAAGATTTTTGAATATGAAAAATCTTATCTTTTTCTCATTCGAATCATCGTGAAAAAAGTAAATGCTGTCGCCATAAAAAGCACGAAAAATCCCTTGACAACGAAAAAAAACTGTGCTACCATAATATCGTAATGATCGTTACCGTGCGGAGACGGATTCTCCGCAAAACCAATTTACCGCAAATAATCAGGGGTGCTGGATACGATCCGGCTGAGAAGAAGATGAAAATCGGAAAACCCTTTTAACCTGATATGGATAATACCGGCGCAGGAAGATTATGCAATGAAAGCTCTCGACGGGGAGTGAAAGCTCTTTTTGAATTGCCGATGATTTGCGGCAATTTTTTTATCCCATAGGAAATTGCGTAAATTCGACCTCGCCGTTTTGTATTGTTTAAATATATGCCAAACTGCGGTAGGCGAGCACACAGCTTGCAGAGCAAGCAGTTTTCCTGCGGGCGTTGCCCGCTTTTTATTTTGAAAGGAGTTTTCACCATGAGAAGAAAACAAAACGAAAAGCTTCGCGCGCTTTCGGAAAGCGCGCTGATGATCGCGCTCGCGACTGCGCTGAGCTTCATCAAGATCATTGATATGCCCTACGGAGGCGCGGTCACGGTCGCATCCATGCTCCCGATCGCGCTGATCTCTTACCGATACGGCGTGAAAAACGGACTTTTCGCCGCAACCGTCTACGGCGGCATCCAGCAGGTGCTCGGTCTCTCCATGCTTTCGTGGGCAACGTCCTGGCAAAGCGTCGTCGCCATCGTTCTGATTGATTATATCGTCGCGTTCGCCGTGATCGGATTTTCGGGCGCATTCCGCAAGCTTGTGAAAAATCAGACGGCAGCGGTCACGCTCGGCTGCTTTGTCGCTTCCCTGCTTCGTTATTTCTGCCACGTCGTCAGCGGCGCGACCGTGTGGGCGGGACTTTCCATTCCCACGCAGGCGGCGCTCTCCTTCTCGTTTGCCTACAACGCGACCTATATGCTTCCCGAAACCATTATTTTGCTGGTCTGCGCCGTTTACGTCGCATCCAATATTGATTTCCGCGCACAGACGCCCTCCCGTATGAAAACACAGGCGATCTCCGGTAATGCCGCGTGGATCTCGCCTACGGCGGGCTTCGTCGCCTTGATCGCCGTGATCGCGGATACCGTACTGATCTTCCGCAACATTCAGGATGAAAACGGAAATTTCGTGATCGAAAGCCTTGCCTCGGTCAATTGGACGCTCGTGATCGCCATTGCCGCCATCGCCGCCATCATCGTCGCGGCTCTGCTCGCGGTCAGGGGCGCCGTCAAGAAAAAATAACCGTATTTTTGGAGATTGATTATGAAAGCCATCGTGATTACACCCTACCTCCTTCACCCCATACGGGAGATCGTTTCCATCGGGGATGTCGATCTGATCGTCTGCGCGGACATTGCCTATCTGACCGCGAAAAGGGAAGGCATCGAGCCTCACGCCGTCATCGGGGATTTTGACCACGCCGCGCACGAGGAACAGCTCGACGGCGCAAAGAAGGTCCTTCGCTTTTCCTCCGTCAAGGACGATACGGACACCATGCTCTGTGTGAAATACGCGCTGAACCGCGGCGCGGATGAGATCGTCATCGTCGGTGGCATCGGCGGCAGGCTCGACCATACCTTCGCCAATATCCAGACGCTTTCCTATATCCGCAGTCATGGCGCGGTCGGCACGATCCTTGACGGCGATCACGTCGTCACGACGGTGGATTCCCATATCACGCTGACGAAAGGCATCTACGATTACGCATCCGTTTTCGCGCTTGATCCCGTCTGTCGGGATATTACGCTCCGTGGCTTCAAATACGAAGCCGAGCATATTGATCTGACGGACGATTTCCCGCTCGGCGTCAGCAACGAGATCACTGCCGAACACGCGGAGATCTCGGTCGGAGAGGGGCGTTTGCTCGTGATCCTTGCGAAAAATGCGGATACACACTGAATACATTTTTTCAGAATAAGGAGGATCCCGCATGAAGAACATCATTCACATTTTCGGCGCTTCGGGCTCGGGAACAACGACGCTCGGAAAAAAGATCTGTGCGGAATTGGGCTATCGCCATATGGATACCGACGATTATTTCTGGCTTCCGACCGATCCGAAGTTTATCGAAAAGCGTCCCGCCGAAGAACGGCTCGCCATGATGAAAAGAGATATAAACGAGGCTGAAAACGTCGTGATTTCGGGTGCGCTGGCGGGCTGGGGCGATCCTCTGATACCCTGTTTCACGCTTGCCGTACGGATCGAGCTTCCGCAGGACGTGCGGATCGAACGGCTTCGCAAGCGGGAAAAGGAACGCTTCGGCTCCCGCATCGAGCCCGGCGGCGATATGTACGAGCAGCACGTGGCATTCATCGAATGGGCAAAGACCTACGACACGGGCGGCATGGCGCACAGGAGCAAGATGCGTCACGATGCATGGCAAACGCATCTGCCCTGCGAGCTCCTTCTGCTGGACGGCGTCAACGATCCCGATACCAATTTCCGAATCATAGCGGAACGGCTCCAACGCTGAACGCGCGAGCCGCCGACGTTTCCGTCGGCGGCTCGCTTCAGTGTGTCGATAAAGTCAGTTTGAAAATTTGGCTTTCGTCACTTTTAACAAAAGATAAGATTCCGAAAAGCCTTCCTCCGGGAGGAAGGTGCCGAGTTTACGAGGCAGAAGGAGCCCGCGTGCAAACAAGACTTTTGA
>JAFQOX010000044.1 GCA_017412045.1 Clostridia bacterium | reverse complement strand
GCATTGAATGTAGGGAGCTCCGCCGTAAGGCGGTGAGGGATTGTTTTTGAACATTTTGTTGCTTTTTGGTACAATCCCTCCGTCTTTCGCAAGCGAAATCCACCTCCCGACATTATGCAACGCATAATGTGTACACCAAGGAAGGCTTTTTGCTGTGACGTGTGTCCGATTTAGATGCAAAGCCATGTGTGGCCAATTTAGATGCACGATGATTTTGCAGAGGGTACATTACCCCCTTAGCGATGATGGGAGTTAAAAGGGTCCGCGTTCTACCGGGCTTTTAACGCCATGCTTGTAACGAAGCCTATGTAATTTTGCTAAACTATTTAACGGTTCTAAATATCTTTATATTTTTCGACCAATGCATTGAACTCGGCTACATACTGCTCAAAGTGAGCTTGCTGTTCCGGTAAATCAAGACCGGGTTTGCGATATCCGCAAATGCGAACGTCATTCAATGTAAAATACGTTGTAAATGCACCCAAGGAACGTCCTTTTAAATGCGGATATTTGGCACAAATATAGGCGATTTCTTCGCTAGTCAACATACCTGCGTCAAAGTGAAATTCTTTAAGATTCGGGAGCTTTTCCAAAAAAGACATATCATGATCTTCGCTTTTTATATCAAGCAAGTCTATTCGTTGAAGTTTAGACATTCCCGCAAGGCAAGCGAAGGAATGAACAGGATAGGGGGAATCCATCTCTCCCGAAATCATTAGGTTTTCAAGATTTTTACAACTGTTTATGTCCGCAAGACTATGAGTGATCTTTTTTGCTGTGGATAACCAAAGGTTTGACAAATTTGTGTTACCACTCATATTCCAAAGTCTTTCTGAACGACACCAGTTAATTGAAACGCTTTTTAAATTATGAAGGTCACCAAGAGGCGAAAAATCTTTTATTCGTGTAGCATTATTGAAATAGAGATGTTCGTAGTTCTTTCCATATTTCACAACAAAGTATTCAAGAGCGTCCTGAGTAAAATGTCCGATTTCTAATTTTGATTCATCTTTATCAGAAGAAAACTCGTAATCCATTTCAGCGTGCGACCAATCCGAATCTTTATGACTGACATAGAGAAATTGCTTTTCATTTTCACCGCGAACAAACCATGGAAAGTTGTTGTAATAAAAATTACTCATCTTCTCACCGCCTTTCTTTGCTTCATTATATCACAATTTTGTAAACATTTCAACCGTTTCACCGGTTTGAATCCGGCTACAGACCCGAAATGCTGCGCCGAGCAGAGGCTCGGTGCGGAATGCATCTACAAAATTTCGAAAAACTTCAGAGTCGAAAAAATGAAGCATTCGCTTCGCGAATATGAAGCACAAACCTGTGGCTTGTATGAAGCGGCGGCGTTGCCGCCATGAAGCGAAGCGCGCTTCATTGAAAAAAGCACGCTTGCGCGTGCTTTTTTCTGTGACGTATGTCCGATTTAGATGCAAAACCGTGTGTGGCTGATTTAGATGCACGGCTTTTTGCGCGAGGGTAGACTAATCCCTTGGTGATGATGGGAGTTAAAAGTATCCGCGACCTACCGGACTTTTAACGCCATGCTTGTAACGAAGCCTATGTAATTATCAACCAAACCATACGTTATACATATCGTCCAATAGTTCAGGTGAAATTTCAACCTTGCTATCCGGCAGTATAGAATCTACTCCGCAAAATGGACAAATTGCGGTTTCACCGTTTTTATCATTGATATAATGCTCTGATATCAAATTATTATCAAAAATCTTTTTGCAGAAGAAACATCCACACTTATTGCTTGACAAAATGCTTTGCTTGTTAGAAATAGAGTATTGATACCAGTATGTACACATTTCTTTAGTTGTCAGTTCGGGATATCCATTTGATTTCCACATGTATTTTGGATTTAAGTATATATAAATTTTATAACGCTTTTTGTATTCTGTGAGGGACAAAATGTTTGCTCCGCCTTCTTCGAAACAATCGTCATTTTCCCAACCACAATATTTGCATATATAATAATTGCATTCTTCTTGAAATTCAGTCTTTCCACAAACTGGACAAATTACTTTATTGGGCATCAATTTCGCCCCCTTTCTTGACTATATTATACCACGAAATTGTAAACATTTCAAGCATTTCGCCGGTTCGAATCTCTCTACAGACCCGAAATGATGCGCAAAGCGCGGAAATGCATCTACAAAATTTCGAAAAAATTCAGAGTCGAAAAAATGAAGCATTCGCTTCGCGAATATGAAGCACAAGCCTGCGGCTTGCATGAAGCGGCGGCGTTGCCGCCATGAAGCGAAGCGCGCGGTAACATTTCCGTGTGCCGAAGGCACGCTTCATGGGGCGAAGCTCTGCTTCATTTTTCATGCGCGTCAGCGCGCTTCATTGAAAAAAGCACTTGCTTGCGCAAGTGCTTTTTTCTGGCTGGGATAGTTGGACTCGAACCAACGAAATGCAAGAGTCAAAGTCTTGTGCCTTAACCGACTTGGCTATATCCCATTACAATATGAATTTCTTTTAACAGTATACACCAATTCATGTCGATTGTCAATACAAATTTGCAAAAATATCAAAAAAATTACCGCCGTAAGCGTGGTGCCGACGGCGGTAAGCAAATGAATTAAAGCTCTGCGGGTTTCTGATTTTTGGTGATCAGCTTCAGAACGAAGGCAGTCGCAACGGTCAGTACGACACCGAGGGGGAAGCAGATCCAAATGTTCTGAACGAAGCCGGAGATGATGAACATCACAAAGGAGATACCGGCAACGGTGAGCGCGTAAGGAATCTGCGTGGAAACGTGAACCAGATGGTCGCAACGCGCGCCCGCGGAGGACATGATCGTGGTATCGGAAATGGGAGAGCAGTGGTCGCCGCAAACCGCGCCTGCGAGACAAGCGGACATACCGATGATGAGAAGCTCGCTGCCCTCGGGGAAGATGCTGACGACGATCGGGATGAGGATACCGAACGTACCCCAGGACGTACCGGTGGAGAATGCGAGGAAGCATGCGACGACGAAAATGATCGCGGGAAGGAATTTATCAAGTCCCGCCGCAGCGCCGCTCATCAGGTCGTAAACGTAGTATTTCGTACCGAGCAGAGAGGTCATGTTTTTCAGAGCGGTTGCAAACGTGAGGATCAGGATCGCGGGAACCATCGCGCAGAAGCCGGAAGGCAGAGCCGCGAGGCTTTCCTTGAAGGAGAGCGTACCGCGGATGGAGAGGTAAATGACGGTGATCACGAGCGCGATCAGACCGCCCATCGGGAGACCTACGGTGGCATCCGTGTTGGCGAATGCATCCACGAAGCTTGCGCCGTCCAGAATA
The DNA here is from genome assembly GCA_017412045.1 of Clostridia bacterium. Taxonomy (GTDB): domain Bacteria; phylum Bacillota; class Clostridia; order Oscillospirales; family CAG-272; genus QALR01. Next base: position 19,739 of record JAFQOX010000044.1, on the reverse strand, counting down.
CCTCCGACGTAAACGAGAGCGAGAACGGAGCAAACGATCAGAGAAAGTACGGGGAAGATCAGGTCAAAGACGATACCCTTGGGATTGGATTCTGCTGCGGAAGCGGCATTCTCACCTTCGACCGCATCGGGCTGCTTGCCGGTCTTTTCGAACTGATATTCGTACATACGCATTTTGCCGTAGTCAAAGCCGATCAGGGTAATGGAAACGATGAATACGAGCGTGAGGATCGCGTAGAAGTTGTAGGGGATCGCGGAAATGAAAAGCTCGAGCCCCTTGCCTTCCTCCGCATAGGAGGAAACGGCAGCCGCCCAGCTGGAGATCGGGGCGATCATACAAACGGGAGCCGCGGTGGAGTCGATGATGTAAGCAAGCTTCGCGCGGGAGATCTTCTTGGAATCGGTTACGGGAAGCATAACGGAGCCGACGGTCAGACAGTTGAAATAGTCGTCGATGAAGATCAGAATGCCGAGCAGGAAGGTGGCGAGAATGGCGCCGACCTTGGTTTTGATGTTTTTGGTTGCCCATCTGCCGAATGCGGCGGAACCGCCCGCGCGGTTGACGAGAGCGACGAGCATACCGAGCTCAACGAGGAATACGAAAATGCCCGCGTTGCCGGCAACGGATTCGATCAAAGCGTTCGTGGTAATCGAGTCCATCGTACCGGTGAAGCTGAAATTGCTGTAAAGCAACGCGCCGGAAACGATACCGATGAAAAGGGAGCTGTAAACTTCTTTGGTGATCAGGGCAAGTCCGATTGCGATCACGGGAGGAAGCAATGCCCAAACAGAGCCGCGGACGACGGCTTCGCCTCCGCAGGTTTCACAGTCTGCGGCGGTCTCTGCATTGCAGTCGGGACATGCGACGGTTGCCATCGCGCCATCCGTAACGGCGGCAACGATGAGAAGCGCGAGAATCACGACCGATGCAATCAGAAGAGCGATCTTTTTTGATTTTGTCATGAGAATCTCCAATCTTAAATTTTTTTGACAAAAAGAAAAAACCACGGAAAACCGCGGCTCTATAAAGAAAATCTTTATAAAAAACCGATAGCTCTCCACAAGTTCGTGACAGTTTGCAAGATATTCTCTTACAACCCAGCTGATAAAAATGCCGTTCATTTTTATCGCTTCGGCGAAAAACCCTTTTGCCGTTTCGTTTGCGGGGAATTGGTCGGGTACTCTTGTTTTTCGCGCCTCTATCTTTTTATCATATCGTGTTAGATTATACAACATTTCCTAAATGTTTGTCAATAGAAATAAAAATTTTTTGTAAATTTTTTCAAAAGCGTGCAATTTCCGCCGAAAATGATCAAAAAAGACACCCTCCGAGTGATTGGAGGGCGTCTTTCCGTTTTGCATTGTTCCCATCTAAGCCAAGCGTGAGCAGGCAAATATTATGCTTCCAGCGTCGCAAGGATCTTTTCCCAGACGGTCATATCCTGCTGTGTCATGGCATCCCAGTCGAAGCGCTCGGCGAAAAGCTCCATATCTCGTTCCGTTTCAAAAAGGTTCTTCTTCAGCGCGCGTCGATACGCTTTGAAAAATTGATCCTTATACCGAACGGCGGCTTCCGTGTAATTCGGATTGTGCCCCTTGCCCGAAACCGGCAAAAATTCGATATTCTCATATCCCGCCAAAGCCTCGCGCATAACGCAGAAATGCTTCTTGAAGCTGACGGTCTTATCGTCCGTGGAATGGATCACCAGCACCTTGCCCTTCGCGCGCATGAGCGAGCGGACGGCGTGCGGGCGCATGCCGTCGGGATTCTTTTCCCTTTCCTTGCGGTAAAGCCTTCTGTAGAAGATGCCGAGGCTCTGCTTCATGATCGCTTTGACCGAAACAAAGCCTGAAATCGCGACGATATGGGAAACGTCGGGATGAAGCTTGGTGACGTTCAGCGCGGAAAAGGCGCCCCAGCTGTGTCCGACCACGGAAAAGTCGTATTTTCTATAGTTGGGATTCTTTTTCAGAGCACGCAGAACGTCGTTGAGATCCGTCAGGGACTGCGCAAAGCCGCCCGTTTCCTCACCGCCCGATTCCATACAGCCCGTATGATCGTATGCGAAAACCAAATATCCGTTTTTCGCCAGAATTTCAATTTCCTTCATATAGCCGCGGTGACCCGAGCCCATACCGTGCTCAAAAACGACGATCCTGCCCGGCTTCGGGTCTGGATAGCTGTAAAAATATCCCTGCAAGCGGTGTCCCTTCGAGGAATGGATCGCCAGCGGTTGCTTTTTCAACCCGGGGAAATCCTCGCTTGAAAAATAAAATATCGCTTTCGTTTCGTCCACCCTCGCGTGAACGGCGTTTCGATAAGCCGTCTCAATCTGATTCCAAATCATTCCAATGACTCCTCTGAAAAAATAATGACGTAATGTTACGTTAAGGTTGCGAGCATGACCGCCTTGATCGTATGCATTCTGTTTTCCGCCTCGTCAAAGACGATGGATTGCGCGCTCTCAAAGACCTCGTCGGTCACTTCCATGCAATCCCTGCCGAATTTCTCGCCCATTTCTCTGCCGACGGTGGTATTGAGATCGTGGAAGGCGGGCAGACAGTGCATAAATACCGCCTGTTCTCCTGCATTCTTCATAACCGCGGCGTTGACCTGATAGGGCGCGAGATCGTGAATGCGCTCCTCCCAGACCTCCACGGGCTCGCCCATGGAAACCCATACGTCCGTATAGATGACGTCCGCGTTTTTCGTCGCCGTTTCCACGTCCTCGCAGAATTCCAGAACGGCGCCCGTTTCCTTCGCGATCTCCATGCAGGTATCGACGAGCGACTGCTTGGGGAAATATTTCTTCGGCGCGCAGGCGACGAAGTGCATACCCATTTTCGCGCAGCCGACCATCAGGGAATTGCCCATATTGTATCGCGCGTCACCCATATAGACGAGCTTCACGCCCTTCAGTCTGCCCAGGTGCTCGCGGATCGTCAGAAAGTCCGCGAGGATCTGCGTCGGATGAAATTCGTTGGTCAGACCGTTCCAGACGGGAACGCCCGCGTATTTACCGAGGTCCTCCACGATTTGCTGACCGTTGCCGCGGTATTCGATGCCGTCAAACATTCTGCCCAGCACGCGCGCGGTGTCGGCGGTGCTTTCCTTCTTACCGATCTGCGAGCCGATCGCATCGAGATACGTGGTGTGCATACCGAGATCGTGCGCCGCGACCTCAAAGCTGCAACGGGTTCTCGTGCTCGTTTTCTCAAAGATCAGCGCAATATTTTTACCTCTGCATACGTCGTGCAGAACGCCCGCTTTTTTCTTTTTCTTCAATTCCGCCGCGAGGTCCATCAGGTCGATCATGTCCTGCGACGTGACGTCCAGCAGCTTCAAAAAATTTTTACCCTTCAAGTTCATCGGTTTCGCTTCCTTTCGTATCCATCGTATATCAATCGGTGACCGCGCACGCCGCCTTGATCACGGCAACCGCCTTTTCAAGCAGATCCGTGGGAATATTCAATGCGGGAAGCAAACGAACCTTCTGCTTTGCCTTGATGGCAAGCACGCCGTTCTCACGGCATTCCGCAAGAATTTCCGCCGCGTCCCTTTCGGTCTCAATGCCGATCATCAGTCCCATGCCCGTCACGCTCTTCACGCCGGGCGCATTCTGCAATTCTCTGAATAGATAAGCCGATTTTTCACGCACGCCCGCGAGCATTTCCTCATCCAGACGGGAAAGCACGTTCCGCGCGCCCGCGCAAGCGGCGGGATTGCCGCCGAACGTCGAGCCGTGCGAGCCGGGGGTCAGCACGTCCTTCACCTTTTCGCCGAGCATGCAGGCGCCGATCGGCAGACCGCCGCCCAAGCCCTTCGCCGTAGAAACGATATCGGGCGTAAAGCCGTAATTCATATAGGCGTACAGCGCGCCCGTGCGTCCGTTGCCCGTCTGTACCTCGTCGTCGATGAGGAGGATATCCTTTTCAGCCGCCAACGCGACGAGTCCGTCCACGAAATCCTGCTCCAGCGGACAAACGCCGCCCTCGCCCTGTACGAGCTCAAGCATGATCGCCGCGACCTTGTTTTCCTCCGCAAGCTTCCGGACGGATGCCAGATCGTTCGGCTCCGCGTATACGAAGCCCTCCGTCAGAGGCGTAAAATCCGCGTGGAAAACGTCCTGTCCCGTCGCGGCGAGCGTGGTCAGGGTTCTGCCGTGAAAGCTGTTTTTCAGCGTAATGATCGTGTACGTATCCTTGCCCTTTTTCTCTGCTGCGTATTTTCTCGCGACCTTGATCGCCGCTTCGTTTGCCTCCGCGCCGGAATTGGAGAAGAATACCTTTTTCATCCCCGTACGCTCGCAAAGCTCCTTTGCCAGCATGGCGCAGGGCTCGGAATAGTACAGATTCGACGTATGCTGACAGCGGAAGAGCTGTCTTGTGACCGCCTGCGCCCAGTCCTCGTCCGCCACACCGAAGGTGTTGACGGCAATGCCCGTGCCGAGGTCAATATATTCCTTCCCCGCTTCGTCGTAAACGAGGGAGCCCTTTCCCGAAACGATCTCCACAGGAAAACGCGCGTAAGTTCCCGCGATATATTCGCGGTCAATGTTCTGAATATCCAAAGCCATCTTCTCCTTTTGTTCTCTTACTGAAAATCCTTTTTATTGGCGACGACCATCGTGCCCGCGCCCTCGTCCGTCAGCATTTCGATCAGAATGGCGTGGGGGATTCTGCCGTCCAGAATGAATACCTTTTTTACACCGCAGCGAATGGCGTCGATGCAACATTCCACCTTGGGGATCATACCGCCCGAGATCACGCCCTCGCCGTACAGCTTCGCCGCGTCCCAGATGTCGATCATCGGGATCAGCGTGGAGGGGTCCTCCTTATCGCGGAGAATGCCCGCGATGTCCGTCATGGAGATCAGGGATTCCGCATGCATGGCGCCCGCGATCTGCGATGCCGCCGTGTCCGCGTTGATATTGTATACGTTGCCCTGCATATCGCATCCGATTGTGGATACGACGGGGATATAGCCCTTTTCCAGAAGATCCATGATCGGCTCGATATTGATCTTCGTGATCTTACCGACGTAGCCGAGGCGTTCGTCCTTCATTTCCGCCTCGATCAGATGGCCGTCCATGCCGGAAATGCCCATCGCCTTACCGCCGTTGACCTCCAGCAGATTGACGAGCGTTTTATTGACCTTGCCCGCGAGCACCATCTGCACGATCTCCACGGTCTCCTTGTCCGTCACGCGGAGTCCGTCGACGAATTCGGACTGCTTGCCGATCTTGCCCAGCATATCCGAGATCTCGGGGCCGCCGCCGTGAACCAGTACGACCTTGACGCCGATCAGGGAGAGGAGCACGATGTCCTCCATGACCTGCATTTTTCTTTCCTCGTTGATCATCGCGTTGCCGCCGTATTTGACGACGACGATCTTATTATAATAATTTTGTATGTAAGGCAACGCCTGCGTCAGGATTTCCGCGCGTTGCGCGTTGGTTATATTCTTTGGTACCACTGTCTTTTTCTCTCCTTGCTTCGAATCAGGTGCGGTAATCGCCGTTGATTCTGACGTAATCGTAGGTCAGATCACAGCCCCACGCCACGGCATCCGCCTCGCCCGCGTTCAGGGAAACGGCAATGCCGATTTCTTTTTCCAGCAAAATCTCCTTCGCCTTCTCTTCGGAAAATTCCACGCCCGCGCCGTCCTTGCAAACGAGGATCTCGCCCGCCGCGGAAACGAAGGAAACGTCCACCTTGTTCACGTCCACCGGCGCGCCGCTGTAGCCGATGGCGCAGAGCACTCTGCCCCAGTTGGCATCCGAGCCGAACATCGCCGCCTTCACGAGAGAGGAGCAGATGACGCTTTTCGCGACCGTTTTGGCGATCGCTTCCGTTTCGGCACCCTTGACGGTGCATTCGAGCAGCTTCGTCGCGCCCTCGCCGTCGCCTGCGATCATACGGCAGAGATGAACGGTTACCGTATTGAGCGCCTGCATGAAGATATCGAAATCCTCGCCCTCGCAGGTGATCTCCTCATTGCCCGCCATGCCGTTTGCCATGACCGCAACCATATCGTTGGTGGAGGTATCGCCGTCCACGCTGACCATATTGAAGGTATTTTTAATATCGGAGGAGAGCGCCTTTGCCAGCATTTCGGAGGAGATCGCCGCGTCCGTGGTAATAAAGACCAGCATGGTCGCCATATTCGGATGGATCATGCCCGAGCCCTTGGCAATACCGCCGATGGTGCAGGTCTTGCCGCCGATCTCAAAGGTAAGGGCAATTTCCTTTTTGACGGTATCCGTCGTCATAATGCCTTCGGCAGTATCGTCGCTGTTGTTGCCGAGTCCGCTGACGAGCGCATCCATGCCGCCTGCGATCGGTTCGATGTCCAGAGGCTGTCCGATGACACCCGTGGAAGCGACGATCACGTCGTTTGCGGGAATGCCGAGCTTGTCTGAAACGAGCGCGCTCATTTTTTCTGCAATTTCAATGCCGTTCGCGTTACAGGTATTGGCGTTTCCGCTGTTGCAGATCACCGCCTGCGCCTTTCCGTTCTGCAAATGCTTTTTCGTCACGGTCAGGGGCGCTCCCTTGACCAAGTTCGTCGTATAGACTGCCGCCGCGCTTGCCTGTACCTCGCTGTAGATCAATGCGAGGTCCTTTTTCGTTTTATTTTTGCGGATGCCGCAATGAATGCCGCTTGCCGTAAAGCCTTTTGCGGCACATACGCCGCCTGCCGTTATTTTCATGTTTCCGTTTATCCTTTCACCAATCGAATCTTTCGTGCGATTGTTGTATTATACCACGTTTGTTTCCGAAATGGAAGATTTTTTTTTTCAATATTTACCGTATTTTTTCAAAAATTATTGATAAAAAAGTAAGGGAGGGTCATCCCCTCCCAAAGTAATCACGTCAAAGCTCAAGTCCGAGCGTTTTCTCCAAGCCGAGAACGATATTGAGATTCTCCACGGCGGCGCCCGATGCGCCCTTGCCGAGATTGTCGTATCTCGCGACGAGAAGCATACGGTCGGCGTTGCCGAGAACGGAGATCTGCATACCGTCCTTTCCCGACAAACCCGCGCCCGAAAGGAAACCTCCCTCGGACGGATCATCCGCATAGGAAACGACGGGACCGCGGTACAGCTCCCGATAGATTTCCGCGAGAGCCGACGGAGAAGCGCCGCCGACGTCCTCCTTGAAAAGCGGGACGGTGACGACCATGCCGCTGTAGAAATCCGAGACGATCGGGCAGAAGATCGGAGCGGCGGAAAGACCCGTGACCGCCTTCATTTCCTTCAGGTGCTTGTGCTCCTGCGTCAGCGCGTACTGACGGGGCGCGCCCAGCAGAGGATCTCTGTTCTGCGCTTCGTATTCCGCGATCATTTTTTTGCCGCCGCCGCTGTAGCCCGTCACGGAATGACAGCATAGACGCGCCGACGGAGAAAGAATGCCGTTTGCGATCAGGGGATATACGAGCGCGATAAAGCCACTGGCGTGACAGCCCGGTACGGCAATGCGCTTTGAATTTTTGATTTTTTCCTCGAACGAAGGGGAAAGCTCGGGGAATCCGTATGCGAAGGCGGGGTCGGTTCTGTGCGCGGTAGAGGTATCAATGATGACGGTATGAGGGTTGTCCACCATCGCTACCGCTTCTCTCGCCGCCGCATCGGGAAGGCAGAGAAAAGCGACGTCCGCGCTGTTGATCGCTTCTCTTCGGGCTTTTTCGTCCTTGCGGTACGCCTCGGGAAGCGTGATCATTTCCAAATCGGCTCTGCCGCCGAGACGCTCGTATATACGGAGTCCCGTCGTTCCGGCTTTGCCGTCAATAAAAACTGTTTTCATCGTCTGTCTTTTCTCCGTTTGCATAATGATTGATTATTGAATGCCGAGATACGCTGCGACGAGCGCAAGCTGATGCGCGACGGATGCGGGACCCGTACTGCCCTTGGATATGCGCTTTTTCACACAGGTATCCAGCGAAATTTCTTCGTAAAGATCTTCTTCAAAAAGATCGCTGTAGCGCCGATACGTTTCCAGCGGAAGCGTTTCGAGGATCTTGCCGTCAGCGATACAGGAGGCGACGATATTGCCGACGATCTTGTACGCGCTGCGGAAGGGCATTCCCTTTTTGGTGAGGTAATCGGCAAGGTCGGTCGCGTTGATAAAGCCCTTGCCCGCCGCCGCTCTCATATTTTCCTTCTTGACCTTCATGGTCGAGAGCATGGGCGCGAAGATGTCCAGACATTTTTGCACGGTCTCCACGCCGTCGAATACGGACTCCTTGTCCTCCTGCATATCTTTATTGTATGCGAGCGGTAAGCCCTTGAGCATGGTCAGCGTGCCGATCAGATCGCCGTAGACCCTGCCCGTTTTTCCGCGGACGAGCTCCGCCATATCGGAATTTTTCTTCTGGGGCATGATGCTGGAGCCCGTCGTGTAGGCATCGGAAAGCTCCACGAAGCCGAATTCCCACGAGGACCAGAGGATGATCTCCTCGGAAAAGCGGGAAAGGTGCATCATGATGATGGAGCAGGCCGAAAGCATTTCCACGCAGAAATCGCGGTCGGAAACGCCGTCCATGCTGTTCTCCGTCACGCCGTCGAAGCCGAGCGCCCTTGCGACCGCATCGCGGTCCGTGGGATAGGTCGTACCCGACAGTGCGCAGGAGCCGAGAGGCGAGTAATTCATGCGCTTGACCGTATCCGAAATCCGGCTGACGTCACGCATGAACATCATGGCGTACGCGAGCAAATGCTGGGCGAACGTGATGGGCTGGGCTCTTTGCAGATGGGTATATCCGGGCATGATGGCGTCGGTATTTTCCGCCGCCTTGCGGTAAATGGCATCGATCAGCGTCAGCAAGCCCGCCTCGATCTTTTTCGCTTCGTCGCGCAGATACAGACGGAGATCCAGCGCGACCTGATCGTTGCGGGAGCGCGCCGTGTGCAGACGCTTGCCGACGTCGCCGATCCTTTTGGTCAGCTCCGCCTCCACGAACATATGGATATCCTCCGCGTTCATATCAATCGGGAGTCTGCCCTCCCGCAGGTCCGCAAGAATTTCTTCCAGACCCGCGCTGATCTTTTCGCAGTCGTCTCCGCTGATGATGCCTTGCGCGCAAAGCATGGCGGCGTGCGCCAGAGAGCCCTTGATATCCTGCTCGTACATTTTTGAATCGAAATGAATGGATGAATTGAAATCGTCCGCCGCGCGGTCAAGCGCGCCGACGAATCTGCCTGCCCACATTTTTTCCATATCGGACCAACCCTTTTCTTTGATATATTCCGCTGAGCGCGGAAGGATTATTTGTCTTTTTTCTTTGCGGCTTCCTTCACCTGCGCCTGCACCTTGATCGGCAGACCGAAGAGATTGATGAAGCCCGTCGCATCCGTCTGATCGTAAACGTGATCCTCTCCGAAGGTTGCGATTTCCTCGGAGTAGAGCGAATAGTCGCTCCATGCGCCCGCTTTGATCATATTGCCCTTGTAAAGCTTGATGCGAACCTTACCGGTTACGGTTTCCTGCGTCTTGTCCACGAAAGCGGAGAGCGCCTCGCGCAGGGGCGTGAACCACTGACCGTTGTAAACGAGGTCGGCAAAGGTGATTGCCAGCTCCTGCTTCTTGTGAGCGGTCATCTTGTCAAGACACAGCGTTTCGAGATAGTTGTGCGCGAAATAGAGGATGGAGCCGCCGGGCGTCTCGTATACGCCGCGGCACTTCATGCCGACCAGACGGTTTTCGACGATGTCGAGCAGACCGATGCCGTTTGCGCCGCCGAGCTGATTGAGGGCGAGAATGATCTCCTTCGCGCTCATCTTTTCATCGTTGAGGGCAACCGGAACGCCCTTGACGAAATCCAGCGTAATATAGGTGGGCTTGTCGGGTGCCATCAGGGGAGAAACGCCCATTTCCAGGAAGCCGTCCTTCTCGTAAAGGGGCTCGTTGCCTGCGTCCTCGAGGTCCAGACCCTCGTGAGAGAGGTGCCAGAGGTTTTTATCCTTGGAATAGTTGGTTTCGCGGTTGATCTTGAGCGGGACGTTGTGTGCCTCCGCGTATTCAATCTCTTCTTCACGGGATTTGATATCCCATTCACGCCAGGGAGCGATGATGGGCATATCGGGAGCGAACGCCTTGATGGTCAGCTCGAAGCGAACCTGGTCGTTACCCTTACCGGTACAGCCGTGGCAGATGGCATCCGCGCCTTCTGCTTTTGCGATCTCCACGATACGCTTTGCGATGACGGGGCGGGCAAAGGACGTGCCGAGCATATATTCCTCGTAAAGCGCGCCCGCTTTGACGGTGGGAATGACGTATTCGTCGACGAATTCGTCCGTCAGATCCTCGATGTAGCATTTGGAAGCGCCCGTTTTGATCGCTTTTTCCTCGAGTCCCTCCAGCTCGTCTGCCTGTCCGACGTTACCGGAAACGGCGATGACCTCGCAGTTGTTGTAGTTTTCCTTCAGCCACGGAATGATGATGGAGGTATCCAGACCGCCGGAATATGCGAGAACGACTTTTTTAATATCCTTTTTATTCATACTATATAAACTCCTTTGATTCACAGCTATGGAAGCGAATTTTCATTTGCTGAATAATTATACATCACAATGCATAATAATGCAATAGCTTTTTGAAAATTATTATTTTTTCCACTTTTTTGATGTAAAAAACGATGCTTTAAAAACATTTCGTTGTATAAAAAGACTGTTTTTTTCAAGAAATATTCATTTTTCGGTGAATATTTCATACTTTTTATACATATTATGCATGAATATTTTTTCGTCGCGTATACATACCTTCATATTCCGCGCACAGCGCGAATATCACTTTGACGAAGTCAAAATATCACATTTCGCCGCAGGCGAAATAGATCACTGCAACGTCGGCAACGTTCAGTTGACGGCGTTGCCCCCGCCTGCTTGTATAAAAGATGAAGAATTTTTCAATTTTACGAAATTAATTTGTTTTAAATATTGACATTGCTCCCGATTTGTGCTATCATCATAAAATGAAATTCAATAAAATCATGGTAGAGGTGCATCGCGCCATCAGTATTCGACCCGGCTAAGGTTCCCGAAAACCGACGGATCGGAAAAAGGGGCGCTTGCCGAAAGCGTACGCGACGGGCGCGTCCGCTTGGTTTGACAAATAAGATTTGTCCGACTGTCGCTCGCGCGGAGAGCTATCGGGATTTCAAACGCGATATTTTTATGCGTTTTTCGGTGGTGCCCGTGCTTTGATGCGCAGAACCTGCCGAAGAACGCTTTTTTTGTCACTCCGCTCCCATGCTACATATATTATAAAGATGAAAAACATCACATCATTATATAACCAGTTGCCAATCCCGGCAAGAAAGGATATTTTATGAAAACTCCGATTTTCACCGGCGCGGCTACCGCGCTCATCACCCCCTTCCGTAACAACGAAATTGATTATGAAGCCTTCGGCAGTCTTATCGACGCCCAGCTGAACGCAGGCATCGACGCGCTCGTCATCTGCGGAACGACGGGTGAAGCCTCCACTCTGACCGATGACGAGCAGATTTCCGCCATCGAATTCGCCGTCAAGCGCGTTGCGGGCAGAGTTCCCGTCATCGCGGGCGCGGGAAGCAACGACACGGAGCACGCCATCAGACTTTGCCGCCGCTCCTGCGACGTCGGCGCGGACGCCCTCCTCATCGTCACCCCCTACTACAACAAAACCTCCCAGAGAGGTCTCATTCATATGTATACCCGCATCGCGGACAGCGTGAATAAGCCCATCATTCTTTACAACGTGCCCTCCCGTACGGGCGTGAACATCGAGCCCGCGACCTACGCCGCGCTCGCTGACCATCCGAACATCAACGCGATCAAGGAAGCGAGCGGTAACTTCTCCAAACTCGTGGAGACCGTCGCGCTGGTTGGCGATAAGCTCAATATTTACAGCGGCAACGACGACCAGGTCGTTCCCATGCTGGCGCTCGGTGCAAAGGGTGTCATCTCCGTGCTCTCCAACGTATTGCCCGCGGAAACCTCCGAAATGTGCAAGCGCTTCTGGAGAGGCGATGTCAAGGGAAGCGCCGCCATGCAGTGCGAATATCTCCCCCTGATCAATGCGCTCTTCTCCGACGTCAACCCCATTCCCGTCAAGGAAGCCATGGCAATGCTCGGCTGCTGCACCGCGGAAATGCGCGAGCCCCTCTTCCGTATGGAGGAATCCAAGAAGGAAAACCTCCGCCGTCAATTGATCGCGGTCGGTCTGGACGCCAAAAACTGATTGCACAAGGATCACAACGAAAAAACACAGAATCACTCACGATAGGAAAGGATTCCCATGAAAGTACTTATGAACGGCGCGCTCGGAAAAATGGGCGCGCAGATATGGACGCTTCTTGAAAGCGGCAAAAACGGCGCGGAGATCGCGTGCGGCGTGGATATCAACGCCGACGGCTCCGACCCCCGCATCGTCAGAAATCTTTCCGATTTCGACAGAAAGGCGGACGTGATCGTAGACTTTTCCCATCACGCCTGCACGAAGGATCTGATGGACTACGCCGTCAGAACGAAAACCCCCTGCGTGGTTGCCACGACGGGTCAAACCGTACAGGAGCTCGAAATGATCGACGAAGCTGCAAAATCGGTCGCGATCTTCCGCAGCGCGAATATGTCCATCGGCATTGCCGTGCTGGCTGATTTCGCCAAGCGCGCGGCGGCTCTCATGCCCGATGCGGATATTGAAATCATCGAAAAGCACCACAATCAGAAGCTGGACGCTCCCAGCGGTACGGCTCTCATGCTCGCCGGCGAGATCAAGGAAGCAAAGACCGATGCCGTTTTCGTTTGCGGCAGATACGGTCATCAGAAAAGAACCGAGAAGGAGATCGGCATTCACGCGCTCCGCATGGGTGGCGTGATCGGCGAGCACGAGGTCATTCTCGCGACGCCCACCGAGACCATCACGCTGAAGCACGAGGCGCACACCCGCGCGCTCTTTGCGGACGGCGCGCTCGTCGCCGCAGGCTTCCTCGTCGGAAAGCCCGCAGGCATCTATACGATGAAGGACATCATCAAAAAATAATCCGACCGCGGGCAACGCCCGCAGGAAGCTGCCATTCCAATTTTGTTGATTTGCAAAAGAGTGCAAAACGGCAAGGTTGATTGTGCGCAATTTCCTATGGTATAAGAAAGGATTTCAAAAGCAATGGATACAAAAATCGTTCACTCCAACGTCACGGTCGGAGAAAACGGTCATCTGCTCTTTGCGGGTGCGGATACCGTTTCTCTGGCGGAAAAATACGGCACGCCCGTTTTTCTTCTCGACGATGCGCGCGTGCGCACGCGTGTACGCGAATATAAGGAAGCGATGGCAAGAAATTTCGGAGAAGGCTCCATGCCCCTCTTCGCCTCCAAATCGCTCAGCTTCAAGGAAATCTACCGCATGATGGCGGAGGAAGGCATCGGCACCGACATCGTTTCCTCCGGCGAGCTTTTCACGGCGGTCTGCGCGGGCTTCCCCATGGAACGCGCGTTTTTCCACGGAAATAACAAGACGGATTTCGATATTTCGTACGCGATCGAGCATCGCATCGGTTATTTCATCGTCGACAGCATAGAGGAGCTGACCCTCATCGACGAATATGCGGAAAAGGCGGGCATTCGTCAGAAGATCCTGCTGAGACTGACCCCCGGCATCGATCCGCACACGCACCAAAAAATCAGTACGGGCGGCGTGGATTCCAAATTCGGCTCCGCGATCGAAACGGGACTCGCAAAAAAGATGACGAAGGCGGCGCTTTCCAAGCAAAGCGTGGAGCTTTGCGGCTTCCATTGCCACATCGGCTCCCAGATCTTTGAGATTGAGCCCTATATCACGGCGGCGGACATCATGCTCGGCTTTATCGCCGATATGAGAGAAGAATTCGGCTTCACCGCAAAGATCCTAAATCTCGGCGGCGGCTTCGGCGTTCGTTACGTCGAAAGCGACCCCGAAATCAATATTACCGCCAATATCGATGCCATCGGCGCGCACGTCAGAGCGCTCTGCGCACAAAAGGAAATCCCGCTTCCCACGATCTATATGGAGCCCGGCAGAAGCATCGTCGCGGATGCGGGCATGACGCTCTACACCGTCGGCAGCGTCAAGGAGATCGAGGGCTTCAAAAACTACGTTTCCATCGACGGCGGTATGACGGACAATCCCCGTTATACGCTCTATCAGTCCGCGTATACGATCCGCATCGCGAACAGAGCCGACGAGACAGCCGATTTCTGCTGTACGGTCGGCGGCAGATGCTGTGAGAGCGGCGACCTGATCCAGGAAAACGTCCTGCTCCCCAAGCCGAAGAGAGGCGATATCCTCGCCGTTCTCGTCACGGGCGCGTACAATTATTCCATGGCATCCAATTATAACCGCGTGACCAAGCCCCCCGTCGTCGTCCTGCGTGACGGAGAAGAAATTCTCGCCGTCAGACGCGAGCGCTTCGAGGATCTCGTGGCTTGCGACATTTAAGATTTTACATTATTTATATAAAAAGGAACTTTTAACATCATGATCGTTACGAAATTCGGCGGAAGCTCCCTTGCGGATTCCGCGCAATTCAAAAAAGTCAAGGACATCATCAAATCCAATCCCGCTCGCCGCGTCGTCGTCGTTTCCGCGCCCGGCAAGCGTTCCTCCGATGACAACAAGATCACAGACCTTCTCTACACCCTCGGAAGCCACCTCAAATACGGCGTACCGGACGACAAGATCTGGGTATCCATCGTCTCCCGCTACAAAGAAATCAAGGAAACGCTGAATCTCGACATCGACATCGAGGCAGAATTGGAGGCTTACGCGAAAACCTTCGGCAAGGATATCGACCAGGACTGTCTGGTCAGCCGCGGCGAATATTTCTGCGCGCGTCTGATGAGCAGTTATCTGGGCTACACCTTCGTGGATGCCGCCGACGTCATCCGCTTCTCCTACGACGGTAAGCTGGACATTGCCGAAAGCGAAAAGCGCGTACGCGCCGCCTTCGACCAGTACGGTAGCATCGTCGTTCCCGGCTTCTACGGCGCATACCCCAACGGCGACGTCAACCTTCTCTCCCGCGGCGGCTCCGACGTCACGGGCGCGTACCTCTCCAAATTCCTCAACGCCGACATTTACGAAAACTGGACCGACGTTTCGGGCATTCTGGCGGCTGATCCGAAGCTTGCCAAGAATCCCAAGGGCATCCAGCGCGTCACCTACGAGGAGCTCCGCGAGCTTTCCTACATGGGCGCGAGCGTGCTTCACGAGGATAGCATTCTTCCCGTACAGGAAGCGGGCATTGCGATCAACCTCCGCAACACCAACGAGCCTGCAAATCCCGGCACCATCATCGCAAAGGAAGCGGGCAACGGCACGCCGATCACCGGTCTTGCGGGTAAAAAGGGCTATCTCTGCTGCGCGATCTACAAAAAGCATATGTCCAGCGAGATCGGATTTTTCCGCAAGGTTCTTTCCATTTTTGAAAAATACAATATCAATATCGAGCACACCCCCACGGGAATGGATATGTGCGGCGTTATCGTTTCCGAGGAGCAAGCCGCAAAGCACATCCACACCATCATGTCCGAGATCGAAACGGAGCTTCAGGCAGAAGCCTCCATTGAACGCGAGATTGCTCTGATCGCCGCCGTCGGACGCAACATGGTCGGCCATCCCGGCATTTGCGCCGCCATCTTCAAGATCCTCGCGGAAAAGAAGATCAACGTCAAGATGATCGCGCAGTCCCCCGACGAGCACAACATCATCGTCGGCATTTCCTCCGACAAATACGCAGAGGCGATCGCCGCTCTCTACGAAGGACTCTGCTCCGAAAATATTCTCTAATCCCCGAAAGGACTCCACCCATGAAACAGTATACAGTAGCCGTTCTCGGCGCAACCGGCGCCGTCGGCCGTGAAATGATCAAAATTCTGGAAGAAAGAAACTTCCCCATCGGCGAGCTGATCCCGCTTGCCAGCGCCAGAAGCGCAGGCTCCACGCTCACCTTCCGCGGTGAGGACGTCGTCGTCCGCGAGGTAAGCCCCAACGCCTTCGAGGGCGTTGACATCGTACTCGGCGCGGCGCCCAACAAGCTCGCGCAGGAATACGCTCCCCACATCGTTGCGGCGGGCGCGGTATTCGTAGACAACTCCAGCGCGTTCCGCATGGATGAAAACGTTCCGCTCGTCATTCCCGAAATCAACCCCGAGGATGCACTGAAGCATCACGGCATCATCTCCAATCCCAATTGTTCCACCATCATCTCCCTCGTCGCCGTTCACGCGATAGGTAAACTTTCCCCCATCAAAACGATGATCGCCTCCACCTACCAGGCGGTTTCCGGCGCGGGCGCGGGCGGCTTCACCGAGCTTGAAGAAGAAGTCAAAGCCATTTCCGAGGGCAGATCCTGCGAGCCCTCCGTTTTCCCCTATCAGATCGCTTTCAATCTGATTCCCCAGATCGGCGGCTTCGATGAAAACGGCTACACCTCCGAGGAAATGAAGATGCAGAACGAGGGCAGAAAGATCCTCCACCTTCCCGAGCTCAAGGTTGGATGCACCTGCGTACGCGTTCCCGTATACAGAAGCCACTCCATTTCTATCACGCTCCATACGGAAAAAGCGCTCTCCGTAGAAGAGGTCAAGTCCGCGATCGCTTCCGCTGACGGTTGCCGTCTGGTTGACGATCCCGCGGCAAAGATTTATCCCATGCCTCTCGACACCTCCGATCAGGATCTCGTTTACGTCGGCAGAATCCGCAAGGACATCGTCTCCGAAAACGGAATCTCCCTCTGGTGCTGCGGTGACCAGGTACGCAAGGGCGCGGCGACCAACGCCATTCAGATTGCAGAGCTTTTGATTCGATAAAAGAGACGCCTTACTTTCTTCTTTGCGAAAAGAAGAAAGTAAGCAAAGAAGAAACGTGTCGTGGCTACACCCATAATTGATGGCAAAACTTTATTAAAAATCGGCAACCACGGCGCGCCTTCTTTGCGAAAAGAAGAAAGTAAGCAAAGAAGAAACGTGTCGTGGCTGTCCCCATGATTTGACGGCAAGGTTTTATAAAAAATCGCAGAGCTCACGCATAAAAAATTTTATTATGCTTCCGTAGGAATTTTGAACTCCGATACTCACCCGCGCCATCAAATCGAAGCCATCAAATCGCTGAACCGACACTTCCGAACCTTTTGATTTCGGGTGTAAGTACCATCGGGGCTACCGGGCTACCGCACTTTTGGGAACAGGAAAAGATTTTACGGGACAATTGATGGCGCGCACGCGATCCAGCGGCACGCTGGTTTGCTTCTTTTTTCGTTCTTTTTTCTTTCAAACAAAGAAAAAAGGACATCGTTCTCCTGATCCAAGGAAAGAAGTTTGCTGAAATTTCGCGGCAGACAAAGAAAAACTCCCTTTTTTCATATGATTTTTCAAACGGAAAAAATCGGCAGAGATATTGCTTCTCTGCCGATTTTTTGATATAATGAACTCGCAAACGGAGTTTATAGGGTAATTCCGGAATTCCGAACGTCTGAAACAAGCCCTATATGATTATAAAATATTCGGAGGAATTTATCATGCTCAAGCAACACACGATCTCACGCGACGACGGCGTTTACGAATGTTTCCCCGACGTCACGAAAACGAAAAGCGGCAAGCTGATCTGCGTATTCCGCGAAAGCGCGCACCACGGAGATCTGAACGGCTCCCGCCTTGTGCTGACGGAAAGCCTTGACGGCGGAAACACCTGGAGCGCGAAAAGGGGACTCACGGAAAGAGTCGATGCCTCGCACGCCTACAACTGCCCCCGCATTTCCTGCATGGAAAGCGGCGAGCTCGTCATCATCTGCGACAATCTGGACCGCACGGCTAACGAGGATCTGCTCGTCGACTGCGAACAGCATATTTTCCGTTCCTTCGACGAAGGCGAAACGTGGAGCGAGCCCGAACGGTTTGCGCTCAAGGGGATCGTTCCCGATAAATACCGCGAGCTTTCAAACGGCAGACATATTTTCGGCATTCACAGACGCGACCCCGAAACCAAACGCCTCACGCAGTACGCGTATTACAGCGACGACCGTGGAAAGACCTGGACGGAAGCCGTGATCGCCTCCGACGAACGCTTTGAACTTTGCGAGGTCAGCATTCTGGAGATCGGAAGCGGTACGCTCGTCGCCTTCATGCGCGAAAATTCGGGACGAGGCTATTCCTGCAAAAAGGCGATCTCTCACGATTTCGGTACGACGTGGGAGGGCGTTTACGATACCAATATCGACTGCTGTCACCGCCCCGTCGTCGAGCGTTGCGCAAACGGGCTGTACCTCATGACCTACCGCTATATGCAGGGAGGAAAGGGCTGGTTCGGCAGTTGGACGCAGAACCTCTTCGGCGCGTTTTTCGATGAAAGCACCGCGCTGGCAACAACAAGAAAGGCGCACGCCGTCCGCATTTTTCCGATCTCTTTCGACAGAAGCCCCCGCTCCGATATGGGCTATTCCGGCTGGGTCGAGTTGGAAAAGGATCGCTTCTACGTCGTGAACTATCTTCTTGACGACGCCCCCAAAGCACAGATCCGCGGATATGAATTTGAAATGAGCGACGTCATTCTGCCTCAGGATTGATCCGCCTTTGCATAAATAAAAACAAAAGGACGGCAACGGCGCCCTGTGACAGGGTGAGGCCGCCGAACGAGGTTTGCCCATCGGCAAGCCACGAAAATATTTCGGGAGGAAACGTAATGAGACTTGCACACACAGGCGATCTGACGATCGCCGCACACAGAGGAGATTCCTATCATTATTACGAGAACACGATGACGGCGTTCCGGGCGGCAGAGACTGCCGGCGCAGATATGATCGAGTTTGACGTACACGTGACGAAGGATGGCGCGCTCGTGGTCATGCACGACGACACCGTTTACCGTACAACGGATGGCGAGGGACGAATCGCAGACAAAACGCTCGCCGAGATTGCCGCCTTGAATGCGGGTGACGAGGATCACCCCGAGCGCGTTCCCGCCTTTCACGAGGTAATGGCGTGGGCAGCCGCACACCGCATGATGGTCAATATCGAGATCAAGGAATATTACAGCGAGGAAAACGAGTCCCGGTGTATCCATTGCATCGAGGAGGTCATCGCTTGCATTGAGAAGCACGGTATGCGTGAGCGAGCGATCATCAACAGCTTCGATGCGTGGGTTCTGGAGTACGTTTATAAACAATACGGCAAAACGTATATGCTTCACGGTTTTTATCCGTACGATGCCATGAAGCACGTCACCGTTGACCCCGCCGAATATCTCTACTGCGCGTGCATATGCGGCAGAATCAAAAAAGAGAAATTCGACTATCTGCTGGAGCGTGGGATTGAGCCGTGGGTCGGCGCAAGCATCACGCAAGCCGCCGCGCTGGAGAGATGCATTCGCTACGGCGCCAAGCTTGCGACGGTCAACAATCCCGGGGATGCCATCGCCAAGCTGATCGCCCTCGGCAGGAGACCGCAATGAGGCGCCTCGGCAACAAGCTCTCAAACGAGCGCGCTTGACCGAGGGAAAAAGGCGAGAACCATTTGCGCAATTTTTCATAAGGTTAAAAAAGCGGGCAACGCCCGCTGCAGCTTGTCGATAAAGTCAGTTAAAAAATTCAGTTTCGTCAATTTCGCCAAAAGATGAGATGCTAAAAAGCCTTCCTCCGGGAGGAAGGTGCCGAGTTTACGAGGCGGAAGGAGCCCGCGTCACTTAAAATTTTGATCAAACTTGATGTTTACGCACTCTCCCTCAGTCTTT
>JAFQOX010000043.1 GCA_017412045.1 Clostridia bacterium | reverse complement strand
TAGATTCGCTTGTAGGGACCGGCGTCCTCGACGGTCCACGTAAAAATGAAATATTTTTACAAAATCATATAGGTGAATTGTAACATTCTACAAATCACAAGCGCAATTTTTGTTTGTATTCACGGACCGTCGGGGACGCCGATCCCTACATTGGTGCGAATATCATGTTCGCTTTTCTACGGAACATCTCCGCTAAACAAGAATTTATCGTTCCAACTCACAAAAAAGTAAATGCTGTTGCCCCGCTTTTTTATAAAAATTCTTTATTTTCAAGTGGGAGCTTCATAAAATTTTTTCCGCCCGAAAACAAATCCTCTTGACAAATCTGCTCTAATGTGTTAGACTAAACATACAGTCTAATGCATTAGAGCAAAAGGAGCTGATCATCATGAAAACCCCAAAGGTATTTGAAAGCGAATACCGCTTTTGCCTGATCTTATGGGAACACGAGCCAATCAAAAGCAGTGAGCTTGTCGCACTGTGTAAGGAAAGGCTCGGCTGGAAGCCCACCACGACCTACACGGTCATCAAGCGCCTGTCCGAGAGAGGCGTGCTGAAAAATGAAAACACCGTCGTTTCTTCCCTCGTAAGCAAGGACGAGGTACAAGCCGCGGAGCTGAATGAAATGGTTGAAAAAACCTTCGAAGGCTCTCTGCCCGCTTTCATCGCCGCCTTTACCAAACACCAAAGAATTTCGGAAAAGGAGATCGACGCCGTGCAGGCAATGATCGACCGTTATCGGAAAGGAGAATGAGCGTGTCAAAAATCTTTATCGGAATCTTGAACATGAGCATTTCGGCAAGCTACGCCGTGCTCGCCATCCTTCTGCTTCGCCTTCTTTTGAAAAAGGCGCCAAAATGGGCATCTGTCGCCCTTTGGAGCATTGCGGCGTTTCGCCTGATCTGTCCCTTTTCCATTGAAAGCGTGCTCAGCCTGATTCCCAGTGCCGAGGTGATCAGTCCCGACATCATGATGGACAGGACACCCACGGTCAACACGGGCATACCGAGCCTTAACGGTACGCTGAATCCCATCATCAGCGAATCGTTCGCGCCCAATCCCGGGGACAGCGCGAACCCCTTGCAGATCATCATTCCCTTTTTCGCGCTCGTCTGGGCGGTCGGCGTTCTGGCTATGCTGATCTATACCGCATTCAGTTATATGAGGATCCGAAAAAAAGTCAGCACCGCCGTTCTTTTTGAAAACAATATCTATCAGAGCGAAAACGTGCAATCGCCCTTCGTTCTCGGTCTTGTCAAGCCGAAAATCTACCTTCCGTTCCGTATGAACGAAAAGGCTATGACACACATCGTCGCACACGAGCAAGCCCACATTCGCCGAAAGGATCATCTCTGGAAGCCTTTGGGATTCCTTCTTCTCTCACTTCATTGGTTCAATCCCCTGATGTGGCTTGGCTACGTTCTTCTCTGCCGCGACATCGAGCTGGCGTGTGACGAAAAGGTCGCAAAAGGTCTTACGCGCGAAGAAAGAGCCGATTATTCCGAAGCATTGCTGGCTTGCAGTGTGAGCAGACGCATGATCGCGGCTTGTCCCCTCGCCTTCGGCGAGGTCGGTGTCAAAAACCGAGTGAAATCCGTACTGAATTATAAAAAGCCTGCTTTTTGGATCATCGTGGCGGCAGTCACTTTAGCCGTTGTCGCGGCGGCCTGCCTTCTGACGGATCCTGTCAATCGCAATCCCGAGCATCCTAACGAGTCAAACGTCAATACGAATCTATTGCTTTCATGCACGCGTTACGAATTCGGACTTGACGGAACACAGAAGCAGACCGCGCTCAAATTCAATAGCGAAACCGAAAAAGAAATCATCTCCATCATCAGCAACATAACCGGATGGGGTCAGGATATATCGGGGATCAGCTTCGTATTTGACGTCGAGTTTCGGTTCGAGCAAGCAACGTATCTATACTGTACAGCCTACGGCTATCTCCGGACTTCCGAAAACGGTGAAACCACACAGCTCGGTGCATGGGACAAAAATATGTTAAACGGCTTCATTGAAGATGCCAGCGCAAAGCTTGCCCTCGTCTATGATGCACCCATGTATTCTTACTATATGAAACCGTCGCAAGTTCCACTGATCGAAATCGAGAACGGCGTGATCTATACGACGGAGGACGGCGTGAAGGAACGACTCGGTACCGTCAACAAAACATCCATCCGTGAGTCTGATTTCGATGCCTTTATAAAAGGAAACGAATATTTCGACTATTCAGAATTGGCAAAGTCACTTCGGGAAAATAACGAGTCCGCCTACGAGGTCATACCCGATGCGCCCATAGCGGGAATCGAGCTTTATTATATTATGGAGCAGAAGAGCGGAGAAACGCTGATCGTTTACGGACATTACGCCGATGACCGCAAGGATGGTATCATACGCTTTATTTATCAGTATCAAGAGAAAAAATAATAGAAAGGGTATCGCGTTGCGATACCCTTTCTATTATTTTTTCGTTATTTATTTTTTGATTTCGCACGTTTTTTGGGCTCGATGGCAACGTCGCCAATGCCTTCCTTGAAGCCCTGACCGATCGTTTCTTCTGCCTCGGAGAGGATCATGAAGGCGTTCTCGTCGATCTCGCGCACCAGCGTTTTCAGGGCGAAGATCTGGTTCTTTTTTACAACGCAGAGCACGACCTTCTTATCCTCCTTGGTATACCAGCCCTTGCCGTCGAGCACGGTCACGCCGCGGCGGATATTCTGCATAACACCGTCGGCGATCTCCTCGTAGCGGTCGGAGAAGATATAGGCGACCTTGGTCTTATCAAAGCCGGAGTTCATGAATTCGAGCATGCTGGAGAACATGAACGTCGCAAGGAACGAGAATAAAATGGACAGGTAACAGTCATAAATCGATTTTCCCTCATAGAGTGTCGTGGAAACGGAGGAGCCGACGATCACAATGACGTCAATCGCCAGCAGCAGGCGGGGCGTGGAAACCTTCGGGAAGGGAACCTTGACGAGGAACGCGGCAAGGTCGGAGCCGCCCGTGGTATAGCCTCTGACGAACATGAAGGAAACCGCAATACCGATCACGATACCGCCGAACAGCGCGCACAGGATCGTATTATCCGCAGGATTGGCAAACGGGCATTGGAAAATTCCCAGAGCCGCCGTGACGTCCACGAAAACGGATGAAACGATGATGCCGATGATCGCCTTGATACAGTAGCGCAGACCGTAAAAATACCAGAACAGCAAAACGAGCGGCACGTTGATCAGGAAGATCATCGTACCTGTCGGCAGACCGAACATGATATTGAGCGCCGTCGCGATCGCGCCCGCGCCGCCGATAAAGATCTCGCCGGGGACGAAAAACATATTATACGCCACGCCGAACAGGATACCGCTGGCAAAAAGATACCCGATATCCGTCAGGATCTCGCGCCATTTTTTGGAATTTCTCTGATTTCCCATAAAAAATACCTCCCGCCGCATTGCCTGCGGCAAATCATTTTGATTTTCGGATAAAACTTATGAATAGCCGATAAAAAACGGGAATATACATGAAAAAAACAATCAAATGAAAGGATTGACAAGAAATTTGAAGCGACTCAGACGTTTTTTTCTGAACGCCGTGCTTCTCGGGGCGACCACGATCTTCATGAGAAGCATTGCCGTTATTTTCAACGCCTATGTTTCCGGGAAAATCGGCGCCCAGGGCATGGGACTTTATTCGCTGATCACGAGCGTTTACGGCTTCGCCGTCACGCTCGCCACCTCGGGTGTCAGCCTCGCCGTCGTCCGTCTGGTTTCGGAGGAATTGGGCAAGCCCGATCCGTCGGGCGTGATCACCGCCATGAAAAAATGCGTGGGCTATGCGCTTGCCTTCGGCATTTCGTCGTTCGCGCTCCTGTTCTTCGGCGCGGGGTTCATTTCCGAGCATATCCTACAGGATAGCAGGACCTATCTGTCGCTGCGCGTGTTTTCCGTCGCGTTGCCCTTCATCGCACTTTCCAACGTATTTTCCGGCTATTTCAACGCCGTCCGCCGCGTATATAAAAGCGCATCGGCAAGCATAACGGAGCAATTCGTGAAGATCGCGCTGACCGTCTCGCTCCTGCGGGCGCTTCTGCCGAAAGGCATCGAATACGGCGCGCTGGCGCTGGTTCTCGGTACGGCGATCGCGGAAGCGCTCTCCTTTTCCTATCTGCTGATCTTTTATCTTCTCGATAAGAAAAAGTATATCCGCGCGAAAAAAGCCCGTTACGATCCCCGTATGAAAAGCCGTATGCTCCGCATCGCCTTTCCGATCGCACTTTCGTCCTACCTGCGCTCGGGGCTCGTCACCGTTCAGCATATCCTGATCCCCGTCGGACTGCGCAGACACGGCGCGGATTACGCGACGGCGCTCGCCTCCTACGGAACGATTCACGGCATGGTCTTTCCGCTGATCCTCTTTCCGTCAGCCGTTTGCGCGACGTTCTCCGGTCTGATCGTGCCCGAGCTTTCCGAGCTTGCATCCACCTACGGCACGGTCAGAAAAAACCGCCATATCTGCTATATCGTGAAGCGCGCGCTTTCTCTGGCGACCGTATTCGGCATCGGCACCGCGGGGATTCTCGTTTGCTTCGCGGAGCCGCTCGGCATCCTCGTTTACAAGAGCGCGGAAGCGGCAAAATACATCCGCATTTTCGCGCCGCTCGTCCCCGTCATGTACCTTGACACGACAGTTGACGGTATGCTCAAGGGACTTGGTCAGCAATTACATTCCATGTTCTACAATATCATCGATGCCTCCCTCAGTGTTTTTCTCGTTTGGTCTCTCATGCCGCGGATCGGTCTTGCCGGCTACGTGATCTGCGTTTTCGTCACGGAGCTGATCAATCTCGCTTTCAGTCTGACGAGATTGCTCACCGTCACGGAAGCAAAGCTTCCCGTTCTCAAAGCCGTTTTCTGTCCGCTCGCCTGCATCGCGGGCGCGACGGCGCTCGCCATGATCGCGTTCCGAAAAATGCTGCCGTTTTGCGGAAATACCGTTTTCACCGTTTCGGGCATTCTGCTGTCCGTCGTTTTCTACGTTGCGCTCCTGCGGCTCACGGGCGGACTCTCCGGAGAGGACAGCCGCTGGTTCCGCAGTATTTTCCAAAAATAAACGGAGCAGGAATCTGATTCCTATTATAGCATATTCTGAAAATAAGGTCAAGAGGAAAAAATGACTCTTGCAAGGCAACAGCATTTACTTTTTTCACGATGATTCTAATGTGAAAAAGATAAGATTTTTCATATTCGGAAAATCTTATAGCAAAAAAATTATTTTTGTTCTGTAAATAGACGGAACTTTTTCTGAACCCTTTGGAAAAGGGAAACGGTGTACTTTTTCTTTCTTTAAAAGAAAAAGTACCAAAAAGAAGTAAACCAGCGTGCCGCTGGACCGCCGGTGCGTATGGGAATTGCAAACCGCAAAGCCCACTCGCTCTGCGCGAACGCCTGCGCAAAGCGCAGAACAGTTCGCTTGACGCAAGGGTGTTGCGCCGCTCGCGGTTCTTTGGGGAATTGCTGATCGTATGGAAGCTTTTCTTTTGGTGCGCCTACGGGATAGAGATTCCCCCAAGCGCCTATTTTAGTCCCACTAAGCTTGCACGGCAGATCTGTCGTCGTTTTTTCTACGGAAGTTCATTGCAAAAGCCTATTGGGGGCTAAATAATGGCGCGGGAATATCTTAGATTTGCGGAGGCACAACTTGCTCCCACACAGACGGTACTTCCCACGAATCGTGGAATATCCGAACCCTCGTGGTTCGGTATTCCGTGGTTCGCGTGAAGCGGCTCCCATACGCACCGCGCCATCAAATCGAAACCACCGATTCGCTGAACCGACACTTCCGAACCTCTTGATTGCGGGTGTATCTGTAATCGGAGCTACCGGGAATCTGCACCCTCGGAATCAGAAAAAGATCAGACGGGACAATTGATGGCGCGCAAGCAGTCCAGCGGCACGCTGGTTTGCTTCTTTTTCGTCCTTTTTCTTTCAAATAAAGAAAAAGGACACCGTTCCCCCCTGATCAAAGGGAAAAATTTATGAAAAAACTCCGTCGGCAGACAAAGAAAAATTCGTTTTTTCATAAGACTTTCCGAATATGAAAAATCTTCTCTTTTTTACATTCGGCAAAAAATCATATTAAAATAAAAAAGTAAATGCTGTTTTCTGACGGATCTTGACAAGGCAATGGGATTTGCATCTATGCCCAAGCAGACAAACGTATTTCCTTTTTTTAAAAAAGAAAACGGCAGAAAAACTTCTTCCTGCCGTTTTTTTACGTATCAAATCTATTTTTCCATCAAAGCAGACTGATCAGAAGATCAACTGCTTCCTCCGTGGTCGCCCAGCTCGTGGTCACACGGATCAAATGCTTGCCGCCCTCCACGGGGCCCCAATCGTCCACCGCCACCGTGCGGTTGATTTCGTCCAGCTTCTCCTTGGTCACAAGGAAAAATTGCTGGTTTGAAGGGGCATCCACGTATATCTCGTAGCCCTTTTCCGCAAAAGCCTTTTTGATTTTCAGCGCCAGCGTATTCGCGTGATTGCCGAGCTGAAGATACAGATCGTTCTCAAAAAGCTCGTCAAACTGGATTCCGAGCATTCTGCCCTTTGCCAGAAGCGCACCGTGCTGCTTGATAAAGGTGATAAAATGCTTCGCCTGCTTTTTATTCGTGAAAACTGCCGCTTCGCCAAAAAGCGCGCCGATCTTCGTGCCGCCAATGCAGAAGGAATCGCAGTATTTTGCGATCACGGGCAAGGTCACGTCCGTATCCTCACAGGCGAGCGCGTAGCCGAGTCTTGCGCCGTCCAGGTAGAGCTGCATATCGTATTTGTCGCAGATCTCTCGAAGCTCCTTGAGCTCCTGCGCCGTATAGAGCGTACCGTATTCGGACGGATGAGAAATATAGATGCCGCCGGGACAAACCATATGGAACCACGTCGCATCCTCGTAAAAGCTCTCCATATACGCTCTGACCGAAGCAGGGGAAAGCTTGCCGTTTACCGCGGGGATCGTAATGACCTTTCTTCCGCAGTATTCAACGGCGCCTGCCTCGTGTACGCTGATATGTCCCGTATCGGCAGAAATCACACCCTCCGCCTTATCCAGAATAAAGTCCAGCATCGTCGCGTTGGTCTGCGTACCGCCGACCATAAAAAACACTTCTCCGTCGGGACATTCACAAGCCTTTTTAATTTTTTCCTTTGCGCCGGCGGTGATCTCGTCCAATCCGTAGGGAATCGTCTGGTCGTAGTTCGTTTTGATCAAGCGGTTCAGAATATTCGGATGCGCACCCTCCAGATAATCGCAATTCATTCTAATCGTAGCCATTTCATACTCCTGCCAAATCCACATCTGTTGATGATTTTTTTACATAATGATTATTATATACGATATTTGGCGTATTGTCAAGAAATATTATGAGAAAAAGAAAAAGACGGGATCTATCATCCCGTCCTGGTGATCCATCGGAGAGTCGAACTCCGGACACCATGATTAAAAGTCATGTGCTCTACCTACTGAGCTAATGGATCATTTTTATTTTGTGCGTCTCACCCTTGAGCGCTTTTATATGATAGCACATATCATTTGAAATGTCAATACCTTTTTTGAAAAAATTGAAAAATTTTTATTTTTTTGTTTTTGTGACGCCATTCTTGACAAAACGACACGTTTTGCATTATACTGAAAGAAATCATGTATTCAGAAAAGAGATTCATCTATGAAAACAAAATTTTTCGGCGGCCTTTCGGGCAATCTGCTGAAGATCCTCGCCCTCGTCGCCATGACCTGTGACCATGTGGGGCTTCAGCTTTTTCCGCAATATCCGATTCTCCGCTATATCGGCAGGCTCGCCTTTCCCATTTTCGCCTATATGATCGCGGAGGGCGCGAAATATACGAAGAACCGAATTCGCTATTTTTTGCAGATGTTCGGGCTCGGACTTATCTGTCAGCTCGTCTATTTCTTCGCTATGGGCTCGCTGTATCAGTGTATCCTCATCACGTTTTCCTTTTCCGTCCTGCTGATCTACGCGCTCGATCACGCGATCGGAAAGAACCGTCCCGAGGCGTGGCTGCTCTTCGCCTGCGCGTTTCTCGCTACCGTTTTTCTCGTGGAGATCCTTCCCCTGCTTCTGCCGAACACGGATTACAGCGTCGATTACGGCATCTGGGGCGTGCTCATGCCCGTGCTGGTCTTTGCCGCGCCCAACAAAACGGCAAAGCTCGCGGTTTCCGCCGTTCCGCTCGCGCTTCTCTCCATCACGTACGCGGGGCATCAGTGGATCTCGTTTTTCTCCCTCATTTTCCTCGCGCTATACAACGGCAAGCGCGGAAAGCGTAAAATGAAAAATCTCTTCTATATTTATTATCCTCTGCATCTGGTCGTCATATACGGCATCGATCTGTTGCTGTAAATGCGGCAAGGTCGGTTTGGCGTCATTTCTGCAACAAAAAATCCCTCCGAATGGTGTGCAAAATTAGCGAAAAAATTGAAAAGCCTTCCCCAGTGGGGGAAGGTGGCAGCCGAAAGCTGACGGATGAGGTGTTCTAAACTCAAAGCAACTCCTCATCCACCGCTTCGCGGTCCCCCTTCTCCCGAAGGAGAAGGCTTTTTATATGCAGTAAACAAAGATTCATCCCGACAGATTTTCAAAGTCTGCCGGTAAATTTTTATGTCAAGTCATATGTTCTATATCCTAATTGTGTAATCGCTTTTTGCAATTGATGAAATCGTTGTATTCTGTTTCCATAAAGAATCTTTTTACCGGACAGATTACAAATATAAAGCCTCTTAAAATATACTATGGTTTGAATGCCACTTGTATTGAAACAAAAATATTTGCCTTCAGCATTTCTGTCTCCTACACACATTCCATTAGAATCGCCGTGTTCTTTCCTAAAGTTATCAGCACAACTATTAAGGTCTATGGTATGAAAGTCTTTTCCTTCTCGAACTATAATAGTCGAATCGCTTTGATTGATTGCAATTATATTGTGATCATAAACTTTCACAAGTCCGTACATATTTTCCTCCGTATTTATCGCCAGTTTCGCCTTTGTATTACAAAGGCTTCGGGCAAAGCCCATACCCCTAATGTTGAGCGCATCCAAAGGCTCTCCCTTCGGGAGAGCTCCCGCGATAGCGGGTGAGAGGGCGATTTACGGCGTAAAATTCTTGCGACATTCAACAACTCATTATTTTTCGTTAATGGTTCTCTCTCCATTTTGCCCTCTCCGTCGGCTATGCCGCCACCTCTCCCAAAGGGAGAGGCTTTCCACTATCCCCATTATACCACAAATCGGCAGAGAAAACAAGTTCTCCGCCGATTTTTTGTTCCTGTCTTTTCTCCGCTAAGAATGCAGACCGAACGGAGGGATTTTCTTTGATATGCTTCAATCGACGTCCTTGGGTGTATAGAGACTTTCATACGCCTTTTCCGCATTTTCTTTTCTGGTCGTTGCAAAATGGTAGACACAACGGATGACCGCAAGAATAATATAAAGTACGGAGAAGAACATCACGCCGAACACTGCGGTTCTGCCGCGCTCGATCAGATCGGTTGCCCAGACGAAGGCAATCGCAAAGGAAGCGATCGTCAGAATGCCGTGCAGGAAAATATTGACCGTATAAGAACGGATCAGGGGGAACTCAAACAGGAAATCCCAGAGCGCAACCAGACCGCCGAACAAAAGCGCGGACCAGATCAGGGGAAGGTTGACCGTGGGACTCTTGACGGAATAGGAAATGAGTCCGAACACCAGCATGGTGAACATAAAATACGCACCTGCGTGGCCGAGATAAGTTTTTACAATCGAAATTACTGTTTTCATCACGAGTATCCCATTCTTTCATCAAAATGCTCGGAACAAAAAACGGACTTCCGTTTTCAAAAGTCCGTTTCTGTCTTGAATCATTATTCAGCGGCAATAACGCTTACACGCTTCTTGTTGTCGCCGTAACGCTCGAACTTAACGACGCCGTTAGCGAGCGCGAAAAGTGTATCGTCAGAACCGATGCCTACGTTAGCGCCGGGATGTACGTTTGTACCTCTCTGACGAACGATGATATTACCTGCGAGAACGGTCTGACCGTCGGACTTCTTAACACCAAGTCTCTGCGCACGGCTATCACGGCCGTTCTTCGTGGAACCTACACCTTTTTTATGTGCAAAAAATTGCAAGCCAAGTCTCAACATAACTGTGGTACCTCCATCTTCAGATTTTGTAACTGTTAAATCGGTTTTTCCTCTTCTTCGACGTCAATATAGTCGCCGTAATCCTCGATCATATCCATGAGCTGATAGAAATAGCCCTGAATCAGACCGGATACCGCGTACTGCTTTTCGTCGGACGAAGCGTATTCGGGGAGTGCTTCCTTCACGGTTACGGTGATGTCGGTCGTTTCCTCATCCATTTCAAATTTCACATCGACGCCCCAGGAGACCTCGATCGTATTGATGATGAGCATGGTCATTGCGGAAAGCGCGGAGCAGATGATGTCTGTACCGAACTCGCCGTAGCCTGCGTGACCGACTTCATGGAAGCCGTAAAAGACGCCGTTGTGTTTGTAAAAAACAACTTTCGTCATGGAAAATTAACCAACGATTTTTTCGATCTGTACCTTAGTGTAAGGCTGTCTGTGACCGATCTTCTTCTTTTCGTTCTTTTTAGCTTTGTACTTCAGAACGTGGATCTTCTTGCCCTTGCCGTTCTTAACGACCTTTGCAGTTACGTAAGCACCTTCAACGGTAGGCTTGCCTGCTACGAAAGTTTCGCCGGAAACTGCGAGAACTTCTTCAAATTTTACGGATTCGCCTTCGTTGGCTTCGAGTTTTTCTACGAAAACTACGTCGCCTTCCTGAACTTTGTACTGCTTTCCGCCTGTTACGATGATTGCGAACATGGAAAAGCACCTCTCTTTCATATATGACTCGCTAAGCAAGGCAACAAATCTCTGTGAAACGGGTTCATCTTATTTGTTTTTTACCAGCCTTCGCATTATGCGGCGATTTATTATACCATACTTTTTTCTTGATGTCAAGGTCTTTTTCTCGTTTATTTTGCCATTGCGAAGAATATTTTTTATTTTCTTCCATTTTTTTACTGAAAATAAAAAAAGGGACTTGACGGATTTTCCGACTTTTGCTATACTGATTTCGTGATTTATTTCATATGGAAAGGAGTTATTTATCTATGAAATATATTGAAAGAGTTCTTCAGGAGCTCAACAAAAAATATGAAAATCAGCCCGAATTCTTGCAGGCTGCCCGCGAGGTTCTGGATTCCATCGCCCCCGCGGTAGAAAAGAACGAGGCGCTCTACGAAAGAAACGCCATCCTTGAGCGTATCGTGGAGCCCGACCGTCAGATTCAGTTCAAGATTCCGTGGGTGGACGACAAGGGCAACGCGCACGTCAATATCGGCTACCGCGTCCAGTTCAACAACTCCATCGGTCCCTACAAGGGCGGCATCCGTCTGCACCCCTCCGTCAACACGAGCATTATGAAATTCCTCGGCTTCGAGCAGGTATTCAAAAACTCCCTGACGGGACTTCCCATCGGCGGCGCGAAGGGCGGTTCCGACTTCGATCCCAAGGGCAAATCCGACAGAGAGGTCATGGCGTTCTGTCAGAGCTTCATGACCGAGCTTTACAAATACATCGGCGCGGACGTGGACGTTCCCGCGGGCGATATCGGTACGGGCGCGCGTGAGATCGGCTACTTCTACGGTCAGTTCAAGAGAATCCGCGGCGTTTACGAGGGCGTATTTACCGGCAAGGGTCTTTCCTACGGCGGCTCTCTTGCCCGCAAGGAAGCAACCGGCTACGGTCTGCTCTACATGACCGACGAGCTGATGAAGGATCACGGCGACACCCTCGAGGGCAAGACCGTCGTCATTTCCGGCGCGGGCAACGTAGCCATCTACGCGGCTGAAAAGGCAACCCAGCTCGGCGCAAAGGTCGTTACGCTCAGCGACTCCACCGGTTGGGTCTACGACGCAAACGGTATTGATCTCGCACTCGTCAAGGATATCAAGGAAGTCCGCCGCGCGCGCATTTCCGAATACGTCAAGGTACACACCGATGCCGTATACACCGAAGGCAAGGGCGTATGGAGCGTTCCCTGCGACATCGCGCTCCCCTGCGCAACCCAGAACGAGCTCCTTGAGGACGATGCAAAAATGCTCGTCGCCAACGGTTGCAAAGCTGTTTGCGAAGGCGCGAATATGCCCACCACGCTCGAAGCAACCAAGATCCTCATGGACGGCGGCGTGATGTTCGTTCCCGGCAAGGCGGCAAACGCAGGCGGCGTTGCGACCTCCGCGCTCGAAATGTCCCAGAACAGCGAACGTCTCAGCTGGAGCTTTGAAGAGGTTGACGAAAAGCTTCACGGCATTATGAAGAATATCTACAAAAACATTTCCACCACCGCAAAGAAATACGGCGTGGAAGGAAACTATGTCGTCGGCGCCAACATCGCCGGCTTTGAAAAGGTCGTAGACGCTATGCTCGCGCACGGCGTTTGCTGATCATTCCAAAAAACAAAAAGCGGACTTCTCATAAGGAAATTAAACCCACCGAAAATTTTTTACAGTTTTCGGTGGGTTTATAATTTATATGTGTAAAAATTATACTCCGTAGTGAATCATATATTTTTCATCGACAATTGCTTGATGAATCAGCCCTGCCAATGCAATTGTGCGCAATATCACTCGCCAAAGGCGAATAAAACTGCCCAACTTCCTTATGAGAAGTTGGGCAACAGCTTGTCGATAAAGTCAGTTAAAAAATTCAGTTTCGTCAATTTCGCTAAAAGATGAGATGCTAAAAAGCCTTCCTCCGGGAGGAAGGTGCCGAGTTTACGAGGCGGAAGGAGCTCGCGTCACTTAAAATTTTGATCAAACTTGATGTTTACGCACTCTCCCTCAGTCTTTTGCTTCGCAAAATCCAGCTCCCTCCCAGAGGGAGCCTTTCCGGCTTTGTGCAACTTTTTATTTTTGAATTTTCTACATGGCTTTTTCGACAGTCTGCTGCCCAACTTCCTTATGAGAAGTTGGGCAAAGCCCGCTTTTTATTTTTATAAACAGAATTGCCCGTTATGCCTCAATATAGGGATAATCCCTTCTGGCAGGCGTACAAACGAAGGCTTGGACGGTCTCGGGAAGCATATCCTTTGCTTTTCTCGCCGCGCCGATGTGGGGATAGATCGCGAAAACGGCAGTACCGCTTCCGCTCATACGCGCGCCGATCGCGCCCGTGGCGAGAAGCATCTCGCGGAGCTCCGCGAACCCCGTCTCCGCGGGCGTGACGAGCTCGAATTTATTATAGAGGGAAGCACCGATCTTTTCCAGATCGCATACGGAAAGCGCCTTTCTGAAATCCGCAAAACGGACGGACTCCGCCTCGACGGGAAGCGCATCGATCGCGCGGTAAGCCGCCGCCGTGCTGATGCCCTTTCCCTTTGGCATCGCAATGATGAACGCGCAATCGGGCATGGGAGGCGCGCTCTCCATGATTTCGCCGATGCCCGTCGTATAGACCGTGCCCTTTTTCAAACAGAAGGGAATGTCCGCGCCGAGACGCGCGCCGATCTCACACATTTTTTCAAGGGGCATGGCGGTCTGATACAGCTTGTCAAGCGCCATGATCGTCGCCGCCGCATCGGAGGATCCGCCGCCGAGACCGGATTGTACGGGGATTCTCTTTTCCAGCGTAAAGGATACGCGGTAGCGTTCAATGCCCGCCGCCTCGAAAAAGGCAGCCGCCGCGCGGTAAACCAGATTGTTTTCATCCGAGGAAAGCTTATCGTCAAAGCAAAACAGACGGATCTCGTTTTCCTCGGCGGGCGGATATTTCGTCACTTCCATGCGGTCAAACAGCGTGACGGTCTGCATGACCGATTCAATATCGTGATAACCGTCCGCGCGGCGCGCGCCGACGTTCAGATATAAATTGATTTTTGCCGGAGCAAGAATGGATAATTTCTCCATATATGTACTATCACTCTTTTCATTTTAACGTATATTAGGGGGAACGTGGCAATGTCGTCAAGCTTCTGAAAAAATATAATAAATTTAAAATTTGCAGAGCAAATTTTTTTCTTTATATTCCGCGAACAGCGGAATATATCACTCGCACACAGCGCGAATATCACTTTGACGAAGTCAAAATATCACGTTTCGCCACAGGCGAAATATATCACCGCAACGTCGGCAGCCTGAAGTTGACGACATTGCCCGGTGGGGGGAGGTCAGAGAGAATCGACCAATCGGATGAGCGGATTTTTCTTGATCCGAATGGCTTCAAAGGGGCAAAGCTCCTGACAGCAATAGCATCTTATGCAATCCGCATGGCGGATGCGAGCGATTTTTTTGCCGTTTTTCTCGGTTAGCTCAATCGTATGCTGCGGACAGGAAGCCGCGCATTCCCCACAGCCGCGGCATTTGTCGGTGTCCGCGATCGGACGGGGCATGAAGAATCTGCCGAGCTTGCCGCGCGAGAAGAAGGTCAGCAGGGATGGCGCGCGGTTTTGCGCACTGTCGGGCTCCTTGAAATCGGAGATCACAAGCGGAGCGACCTCGTCTCCGATCAGCTCGATGCCCGAAATATCCGCGGGACAAAGTCCTCGGGCAACACCCTCGCGCACGATCGGAACCGTTCCGCCGAAGCCGAGCAGAGTCTCGCCTACGACGTCGGAGGCAAAGGGGTTCGGACTCATCATCAGCGCGCCGATTTTACGGGGCGTTCCCGCTGTCGGGCCGTTGCCCTCCATGCCGACGACGGCATCGGTCACGGCAATGACCGTTTTCGTACGGCAATACATCTCGCAAAGGTCGCAGATCATACTGCCGAAATCCTTGTAATCGGGAAAGGTTGCGTGCATTTCAAATTTTTCAATGCCGGGGATCGTACCGAAGAAGTTTTTGACGGCGGCGCTCATTTTCGTAAGCCCGTGGCTTTTCAGCACGCAAAGGTCGATCAGAATATCCGCTTCGGCAACGGATTTCAGAATATGGAAGCTTTTGACCGTCTTTCCCTCGGGAAAGGAAACGTGAACGGCATCCGTATCGTAATTCAAAGCCGCGCCGTGCGCTTTCGCCACAGCCTCGATGCCGCAGACGCGGTAGATGCCCTCCAGCCGCTGGCGGTTGAAGATCCCGCCCGGGCTTTCCGCGATCATGGGACGGCAATCCATTTCCGCAAGCACGGTCAGCAACGCCGATAAAACGGCAGGGTTGGTCGTCGCCGCCGCATCGGGAGATTTTTTCATGACGAGGTTCGGCTTGATCACGACCTTTTTTCCCTCGAAGAACGCGCGGTCATAACCGAAAACAGCCATCTGCTCGCGCAGGATCCCGACGAGCCTCTCCTCATCGTAGGAATCGCAGGCGCGGAGCGCAACTTGATTTGAAAAATTCACAAAATCTCTCCTTTATTTATATATATTAAGGTTGTCCCTTCGTCACGCAGAGAAAAACGCGGCGGCTTCTCTGCGTGACAAAATACTATTGTATTATTATAACACACCATGATCAAAAAATAAAGTTATTTTTGTAAATTTCGGGAAATTGCCGATAAATGAACCTTTGAAAGAGAAAAAGATAGCAAAAAACACAATCCGAACCAGAATGCGGTGTATAGCGGACAGATCTGCCCCAGCAGGTGCATCCATTCGTCCGAATAATCCCAGACGCCCATACGCAGGACGTGATTGACCAGCATACCCACGCAGAATTCCGTGAGCGTGACGCCCGCAGTGCAGGCGGCGCTCCGAAAAAGCAGGGAGCGATGCGCCATTCTGCCGTTGACCGCGCAAATCATCGCGAAGCAAAGCCCGCCCGTGATCACCATGCTCGGATGCGTGTATCCGCGCCAGATCACCTCCACAAGTCCATAGCCCACGCCGCCGAACAGACATTTCAGCGGAATACGGACGGCGAAGCGGTCCGTCAGCCTGCCGCCGAGAAAAAGCGGCTTTCTTTCTTGGAAGATCAATTTCCTTCTTCGCCTCCCCTTTCCTTTTTGCGGGCGCGCAGCC
This sequence comes from Clostridia bacterium, assembly GCA_017412045.1. GTDB lineage: Bacteria > Bacillota > Clostridia > Oscillospirales > CAG-272 > QALR01. The sequence goes on along the minus strand of JAFQOX010000043.1, from coordinate 26,799 downwards.
ACGACATGGCGGCGGCAAGTCCGCCGATCTCGTCGATCAGCCCGAGCGCCACCGCCTCCTCGCCCTCGATGATCGAGCCGACGTCGGTCGCCATTTCGTCTGTGCGGAAGATCAGCCGCTTCATCGCCTCCGCCGTCGCGCGGGAATGCTCCGTGACGAAGCGGATGATGCGATTCTGCATCTTTTCCAATCCCGCGAAGGCTTGCGGTACGCCGAGGACCGTTCCGTTCGTCCGCACGGGATGCAGGGTCATCGTCGCACTCGGTACGATGAAGGAGCGGTCGCAGGAAACCGCGATCGGGATCCCGATGGAATGACCGCCCCCGATCACGACGGACGCCGTCGGCGTGCTCATGCCCGCGATCATTTCCGCGATGGCAAGCCCCGCCTCCACGTCTCCGCCCACCGTATTGATGATGATCAGAAGCCCGTCGATCTCCGGGTTTTCCTCCACCGCCGCCAGCAGTGGCAGGACGTGCTCGTATTTCGTGGTTTTCTGGTTATCGGAGAGCAGATAATGCCCCTCGATCTGTCCGATCACGGTCAGACAGGAGAGCGCGACGCCGTCCTTGGGCGCCAGCATCGTTCCCACCTTTTCCGTTTCTCCACTCGCACAGGGATTGCGCGGCGTCGTGACTTCCGTCTCATTTTTCGTTGAAAACACAGTCGGATGCCTCCTCTTTTTCTTCAAAATTTGCAATATCCAATATTTTTTACAAAAAAATTGCGCGTTAATCATTTACAAGAGGAAAAAAATCATTTATAATAGTAATACGGCTGTGTCACAGAGACGCTTCCGTCAGCCTCGCGCCGTCACGGCGCCTGCGCAAGCACAAAGACATCACTGCAATGCCGAGGCATTGCCCAAGGGGGTATTCCATGATTGACGACGAACGGCTGATGAAAAGCTTTTCTCAGATCCTTTCCCTTCTGCCCGAAGATCTTCCCGAAAGCGAAAAAGCGGAAGCGCAGAGAATCCGCGGGAATATCAAAAATCTGATCGGCGTGGAGGAGGATCCGAAAAAGGAAGCGGAGCGGCAGGAGCACAAAAAAGCGCTCGCCGAAGCCTACTATGTCATTCATCATCTGGAAGCGGATGCCGCCGCGCGGATCCCCGCGTCCTTCAAACGGTTTCTGGAAGACGGAAAATGGGAAAATTACGCCCCGAAAAATCTTTCCCGCCTGCGTGAGGAGGCGTACTCTCTGCTGGACGTCGCTTACCGCCATTTTCTGGCGCCCCGGGAGGACAAGCCCCGCCTACAGCTCAAATACTACGTTGAATCCTGTTTGCATCAGCTCGCCACTGTCAAGCGTCCGCCTGCCGAAATCGACGAATACGCAAAAATGCTGCGAGCCGTTACGACGGTTGACGGTCTGATCGACGCCGCCAATGCGTGCGGATTGGAAAAGCATCTCCGGTTTATCATGGAAAAAGAAGAAAAAATCACGCTTTTATTCTCATAAATCGCAGAAGCTTGCAGAAATTACAAACAAACATTTGACAAGCGCGAAAAAATGCGTTATAATAGATATAGATACCCATGCATAAAATACGACGGCTTCCGTCGAGAAAGTGAGATATACTCCAATGGAAAACAAAATTCTCGTTGAAACATCCGCAAGACACATCCATCTGACTGAAGAACACATCGGAATTCTTTTCGGCGCAGGTCATCAGCTCACCGTGAAAAAGGCGCTCAGCCAGCCCGGTCAGTTTGCTTGCGAAGAAAAAGTAACCGTTCAGGGCGAAAAGGGCTCTCTGAAGATGTCCGTTCTCGGTCCCGCAAGAAAAGACTCTCAGGTCGAAGTCTCCCTCACCGATGCCAGAACCATCGGCGTAAAGGCTCCCGTCCGTGAATCCGGCGACATCAAGGGCTCCGGCGCTTGCACGCTCATCGGACCCTGCGGCACGGTTGAACTGACCGAAGGTGTCATCGCCGCACAGAGACACATCCACCTCACTCCCGAAACCGCTGCCGACCTCGGCGTTACCGATAAGGAAGTCGTTAAGGTGAAGCTCGATACCGCACGTCCTCTGATCTTCGACGGCGTTGTCGTTCGCGTTTCCTCCAGCTACGCTCCCGCTATGCACATCGATACCGACGAATCCAACGCAGCAGGCGCTTCCGGCGTCGTTTACGGCTCCATCGTTCGCTGATCGGGCAACGCCCGCGCGACAACTGCTTGCACAGCAAGCTGTGCGCTCTTACCCCGCGTAAGACACGTCCGTACATTTTTCACGTCATTAATTTTTTCTAAAAGAAAAGGAGAATACACCCATGGCAGAACTCGTTTATTCCCATGAAGTTGAATCCATGTGTTGCGTAGCAAAGGGCCCCAACCACGGTCCCGCTCCGCTTCCCGAAGAAGGCAAATGGATTCAGGCAACTCAGATCACCGACATTTCCGGCTACACCCACGGTATCGGTTGGTGCGCACCCCAGCAGGGCGCCTGCAAGCTTTCCCTCAACGTGAAGGACGGTATCATCGAGGAAGCTCTCGTTGAAACCATCGGCTGCTCCGGTATGACTCACTCCGCGGCTATGGCTGCTGAAATTCTTCCCGGCAAGACCATCCTCGAAGCTCTCAACACCGACCTTGTTTGCGATGCGATCAACACCGCAATGAGAGAGCTCTTCCTCCAGATCGTTTACGGCCGTACCCAGTCTGCTTTCTCCGAAGGCGGTCTCGTTATCGGCGCAGGCATGGAAGACCTCGGTAAGGGTGCTCGTTCCATGGTTGGTACCATGTACGGCACCAAGGCAAAAGGCGTTCGTTACCTCGAAATGACCGAAGGCTACTGCACCAGAATGGCTCTTGATGAAGACGATCAGGTTATCGGCTACGAATTCGTATCCCTCGGCAAGATGACCGACTTCATCAAAAAAGGCATGGAACCCAACGAAGCATACGCAAAATCCATCGGTACTTACGGCAGATTTGCTGATGCTGTTCGTTATATCGATCCCAGAAAGCAGTAAGGAGGTAACAGAACATGGCAAAATTTGAAGGTTACGAGAGACGTGAGGCCAAGATCCTCGCCGTTCTCGCTGAATACGGCATTTCTTCCATCGACGAATGCAAGGCAATCTGCGATGCCAAGGGCATTGACCCCTACAAGATCGTCGAAGAAACCCAGCCCATCGCGTTCGAAAACGCAAAGTGGGCTTACACCGTAGGCGCTGCTATCGCAATCAAAAAGGGCTGCACCAAGGCTGCTGATGCTGCTGCCGCTATCGGTATCGGTCTCCAGGCTTTCTGTATCCCCGGCTCCGTTGCTGAAAACCGCAAGGTAGGTCTCGGCCACGGTAACCTCGGCAAGATGCTTCTTTCCGAAGAAACCGAATGCTTCTGCTTCCTCGCAGGCCACGAATCCTTCGCAGCTGCTGAAGGCGCGATCAAGATCGCTCTCAACGCAAACAAGGTTCGTGTGAAACCCCTCCGCGTTATCCTCAACGGTCTCGGCAAGGACGCCGCTATGATCATTTCCAGAATCAACGGCTTCACCTACGTTCAGACCGCATTTGATAACAACACCGAAGAAGTTACCGTCGTTAAGGAAACTCCCTACTCCAAGGGTCCCCGCGCAGACGTTAAGTGCTACGGCTCCGACAACGTTCCCGAAGGCGTTGCGATCATGAAGCTCGAAAACGTTGGCGTTTCCATCACCGGTAACTCCACCAACCCCACCAGATTCCAGCACCCCGTTGCAGGTACCTACAAGAAGTGGGCGATTGAAAACGGCGTAAGCTACTTCTCCGTTGCTTCCGGCGGCGGTACCGGCCGTACCCTCCACCCCGATAACATGGCTGCAGGTCCTTCCTCCTACGGTATGACCGACACCATGGGCCGTATGCACTCCGACGCGCAGTTCGCAGGTTCTTCCTCCGTTCCCGCTCACGTTGAAATGATGGGTCTCATCGGCGCAGGTAACAACCCCATGGTTGGTATGACCGTTGCTGTAGCGGTTGCTATCGAAGAAGCTTCCAAATAATCGTCAGACAATCAAAATCCATACGAAACCCCCGAGCCCTCAGGCACGGGGGTTTTTGAAATCAGAAAGGAATCATCCGTATGAACGAACAGAACGAAACGATGGATCCCATGCAGGAAAACGACGATATCGTGACCCAGACCTCCGCCACGGGCGAGGAAATTGATTTCGTGGAGATCGCAGGCATTGCCTACAAGGGACACTTTTATGCCATTCTCCAGCCCGTGCAGCTTCTGCCCGGCATGAACGACGACGAAGCGCTTGTCTTTGAGATCAGCCGCACGGAAGAAGGCAACGACCGCTTTGATATCGTTTTGGACGAGGCGCTTATCGACGCCGTATTTGCGGAGTACGATAAGCTGTATCACGAAGCCATGGACAGCGAATAACTTCACCGTCGAAATAAAATTAAGGCAAACGCATTCCCACCCTTTCGGAGAAATCCGATCGGGTGGGATTTTTTTATCAATATGGTAAATATTTTGTGTAGACATATTTACAAACTCTCAAGAAATGAGAGAAGAAGTGTTTTTTGTTTCGGAGAAAGTTTTGAAAGCGCAATTGCGATTTTATCTGATTCGGATTCATCTTTGAAAAAGTCTTGAATGGAAATACTCATAGCATCGCACAGAAGCTGAAGATGACCAATGGTAATATCCGCTTGACCAAGTTCAACACGGCGCAAATGTGTTTGAGATACTCCCGCTCTTTCTGCCAATCCATTTTGAGTCAAACCGCATTGTACTCGTAAACTAATCAATCTTTTACTAACATCCATCGTTTTTTCTCCTTAGTTAGTCTTATAAGAATATATTATCACAAATTTATCAACAATATTATGCTTATAAGGTTGACAAGTTAGTCCTATTGTGATATAATGTGGTTAAACATAAAGATTTTAGGAGGAAATACAATGGCATATGTTCATTTTAGAATCATGAATGGTCGTCTTAGAGAAACATTTGATTGCAGAATAAACGGTTTACTTACAACTTTTGAAAGCGGCGAATATATGAAAGTACGCAATGGTATGCTGGTTATTTCATTTGACGGTGGTATTACGCAATGGAATGTGCAAGCAATGCTTTCTGAATATGATTGTATTGATATACAACTAATGGTAGGCTATCAAGATGCTCATGTTTACAAAACCGTTATTGGACAACCGATATATAAAGTGAGCCATTTTGAAAAAAACGAAGTTGGTTTCATGGAGGATGCGATTGAAGAATTACGAATCGAGAGAGAAAATAAAGAAAAACTGAAAAAATTTTACATTGCGAAATTTGGAATTTTAGTTTGTGGAACCAGCGCTTTCGGAGTTGGTATGACGGGACTTATAAATCCAGAAGCTATAGATGCAGCAGGGGTAGTGTCAATCCCGCTCGTTGCTACAGGAGCGGCGCTTCTTGTAGTTGGAATTTTGTTCAACAAAAAATTTATATTCCGCAAAAAATAAATGAAGATTCTGAAAACCGAATAAAGAAACATATTTCCGCCCTTTCGGAGAAATCCGATCGGGTGGGATTTTTATTTTGTCAAAAACTCGCTCCGAAAAATTTCTTTATCCGCTTTTCAAAAAGAACTTGATGAAGCGAGAAAAAATTGCTATAATAAATATAGTAAATATTTGCTTGCGACCAAGCGGAAAGGAATCTCTCATGAAAAATATATTCGACGAATCCAAAATCGTTTTTACGTTCGCCGCGATCAGCGACGTTCATATGTGCAACGACAATGCCGGACGCGACAAAGCCTTTTTCACGAACGCGCTCAAGCAGATCAAGGAATTCGGCGGCGTTGACGCGATCCTCACCGTCGGCGACCTCATCAACGCGGGCGGCTACGGCGGCAAATTCGAACAGATCTACGTTTATAAAAAAGTATATGAAAGCGTTTTCGATCCGAAGGAAATGCCCATGATCTTCGCCGTCGGCAATCACGACGTGCATTGGAGCGCGGAATCGAAAACAGAAGCCGCGAAGCTCAACGAAATGCTCGGCCCCGATTACTTCCAAAAGGACATTGACATGGATATTCTGGAAGCGGAGGGCAACCGCCATTGCGTCGTGAACGGCTATCATATCCTCACGCTGCTCCCCGTGACGTATACGGACGTTACCTATACGCAGGCAACGAAGGATTGGCTCGACCGCACGCTGGCGCAGATCACCTCCGAAAATCCGAACGCCTACGTCATCGTTTTGACGCATCCCATGATCTACGATACTATATACGGAAGCACGCTCGGCAGAGAGCCCGGCTCCACGCTCAAGGATATGTGGGTCACGAGCGACGTAACGGACATTCTTTCCAAATACAATCAGGTCATCGTTTTCGGCGGACACCTGCATTTCCCCCTCAACGACCCCCGCAGCATCATGCAGACCGCGTTTACCTCCGTCGGTTGCGGCTCCGTCAGCTACATGGCGATCGAGGACGGCGGCTATGAAAACATGGCTTCGCTGACGACCATGAAGGACAAATTCGAGTTTTCGCAGGGACTCATCGGTCAGATCGACAAAAACGGAAATATGCGACTCAACCGCATGGACTTCTACAACAAGACCACCCTTGACACGCCTTGGGAGCTTGCTCACCCGACCGCCGACGGCTCTCATCTGACCGCGTACGGCAAGGACCGCGGCTTCCCGGAAAACAATCCCGCGCCCGTTCTTTCCAAAAATATCAAAGCCGTGATCGGTGAGATCGACGAAAACGGCAATCGGGACGTCACCGTCGAATTCGGCGCGGCAAAGGACGATACCTTTGCGCACCACTACACGATGGAGCTCAAGAAAGCGGGCGAGACCGTCAAAACCTTCAAGATCCTTTCCGATTTCTACCGCGTAAAAACGCCCTCGGAGATGAAGGATACGCTCACCTGCCATATCGGCGCGCTCTCCCCCGCGGATTACGAGGTCATTCTGACCGCCTACGATTCCTGGGGCGCGGCAAGCGAGGCGGTTTCTTATCCGTTTACGGTCTGAACAATATTGCCAAATGCATCTTTGTCAAACGAGCGTTTGATCATGTATGAAAAGCAAAAAATCCCACCCTTTCGGAAAAATCCGAGGAGGTGGGATTTTTTCTGAATAGTCCCCCCTTTTCCCGTCAATACTCTTAAAAAACGAGCGAGGAAAGGAACTTTTATGGTTATCAAGGAATTCAAAAAGAATTTAGTGATTCTGAAGGGTGTCGGGTGCGACTATATCGACGAAGCCTTCATCATTTTAAAGGGGGATCTGCCGCGCGAGGTCAAGGGCGGCGACATCGTAAAGGAAGCCAACCGCATCATTTCCGAATATAAGACGGGCAAAAAAAGAAAAAGCTTTGCGTTTTCGCTTCCGAGCTTTCTCATAGGAGCGTTCACGGCAAGTGTTTTATCGGCGCTTTTGTGTATTTTGATCTTGTAAGATCAAAATTCCGAAGAATACGGAAATTCCCGATTTTTGCAGGGATCGAGGCATACGAAGCAAACCCCTCCGCACGGACGCAGTCCTTACGGAGGGGGGTTCTCATTTTACGCGATTCCAAAGCAACTGTATGAAAATGCTTTTTCGTCAAGAATATCAGATGAAGAATGCGCTTGCCATACCGAGCACGAGCGCCATGGCAGAAGCAATACGGGAATACAAAAACAGCTTCGTATTCTTCGCGCCGAGAATACCGAGCACGACCGCGCCTGCGATCAAAAGTCCCGCCATCAAAGCGACGGCAAGCTGACCGATGAAATAGCCCGTAATACCGACCATGAAGCCGAAGAATGCAGCAACGCCTGCGGCGGCAAGCACGATTCCCGTCGTTACGTATCGAACGACCTTATTTTTGCAGAGTAACATCAGCGCCAGAGAGAGAATGGCAACACCTGCCAAGCCCATAAACAAAATGACCAACCAATCCAAAGAATTCAACATCATTTTTTCCTCACTTTCTTTTTGTTGTTTTGTTGTTGTGGATTTCGGGGAAGTTCGATTTGTTCTTCCTTTCCTGTGCCTATATGATAACATACGTTTCTGAAGAAAAACCGAAAAAAATTCTGAAGAATTCTAAAGAATTGAAAATTGCCGCCGTCGGGACACTTGATCGCACCGTTGAACGACAGTCCTGTGAGGATTGAACCGGCAGTAAGCAGTTCGCGGTACTTTTATGTGTTATGATATGATGATAAAAACGTTCCCACTCTTTCGGAGAAATCCGAAGAGTGGGATTTTTTGTTAATCCAAAGATTGCAAATAAGCGGCAAGAATCCGCAGCGCGGTTTCCTGATCTTTCGGAGAGCATGACTTCAGGCGTTCCCAGATTTCGTCTTGTTTGGAAATTTCATTGGTATCTTTCTCCGTAAAAATTTCATCGGGCGTAATGTGCAAAACATCGCAAATATGCAAAATCGTTTCGATACGCATATTGACCGTGCCGCGTTCAATATCAGCGTACGTTCTGTCGGAAAGTCCCGCAGCCTCAGCCACCTCCGCTTGTGTCATCCCCATTCTTTTACGAAATGAAAATAATTTGTTACCTATCGTTGTAAAATCATAAATAAGCATTATTCTTCCTCCTTTTTGTGCTTATATAGGAATTATACTTCCTAAAAACCTTGACAAACAGGAACTTTAATAGTATAATCATAGGTAGAATAGTTCCATTTTTTAAAGGAGTCGATCATTTGATGGCGAATATTGTCGATATTATTAAATACGAAGGCGACAACAGCACGTTTGTTTGGAAACATCCTTGCGAGGATTTCAATACAACAACACAGTTGATCGTTCATGAAAGCCAGGAAGCAGTCTTTTTCATGAACGGTCAAGCATTGGATTTGTTTGGAGCGGGCAGATATACATTGGAAACACAGAATATTCCATTGCTGCGCCACTTCACGAATATTCCGACAGGAGGGAAAACGCCCTTTCACTGTGAGGTTTATTTTGTCAATAAAACAGAACAATTGGCGATTCGTTGGGGAACAGACAGTAAGATTCAATATATTGAACCAACCTATAAATTCCCTTTGGCAATCGGCGCTTCCGGTGAGATGGCTTTAAGCGTGGAAGATTCCCGTATGCTTCTGACGAAGCTTGTCGGAACTGAACGCGATCTCGGACGGGATAAACTGACCACCTTTTTCCGTGCAGTTTTGATGACAAAGGTCAAGACATATATTGCGCAGATCATGCGGAAAAATGCAATCAATATTTTTGAAATTGATGAGCAGCTTGAAACTTTTTCATCGGAAATTCATGAAAAGTTAATCAATGACTTTTTGGAATACGGTGTCAGACTCAATCGTTTTTACGTTACAACGATTGTAAAGCCCGAAGGAACGATACAATATGAAAAATTCAAAGAACTCCATTTCCGTCAGTATGCTGATATTGCCGAAGCCAAAATCCAACAGCAAACAGAATTGATTCATGCACAAACAGAAGCGCAGAAGGTAGTGATTGATTCACAAGCACAAGCAACCAAACGCGCGCAGGAAGGCTATACCTATCAGCAGGAACGCGGTTTTGACGTTGCGCAAGACGCGGCTAAAAATGAGGGCTCGGGGCAATTTACAAATATGGGAATCGGGCTTGGCATGATGGCAGGCGTAGGTGGCGAGATTGCAAGCATGGTCGGAGGCGCAGTCAATACAGCATTTAACAACGTAAACACCCTACCGACAAATCCTTCCGCGCCAATCAATGCTTTTTGCGAAAATTGCGGGGCAAAGCTGACTCCCGGCTCCGTATTTTGTGATGAGTGCGGAGCAAAAGTTTCCGTTCCCGATCACATATGCCGAAATTGCGGTTATCAATTTGAGCGCCCCGGGAAATTCTGCCCCAAATGCGGAACAAAGAGGGGGGATGACCGATGAAAAAGAAACATTCTATGGCTTATCTTGTTGTGGGCATTGGGTTTGCGCTTTTTCATGTCATTGCATTCGTGATACCTACCGACAAAACCGCAACATTCTGGACTGCATACGCTTTCTCCATCCTTGCTTTTGTAACTCAAATTCCGCTTTGGAAGATTGCTTTTGACAAAAAGGAAACCTTGAACAGTAAATTTCTCGGTATTCCCCTTATTCACGTTGGACTTACGTATCTGATCCTTCAACTGATTGCTTTTGCGGTTTTTAAGATCTTCCCTACGTTGCCCATGTGGTTGGCAATCATCGTATGCGCTGTCATTCTTGCCATCTTTGCCATCTGCTCAATCACGGGACAAGCAGGCGTAGGCGAGATTGATCGTTTGGATGAAAAAATCAAGACAAAACGCGCTTTTATTCAATTTTTACAAATGGATATTGAAATGTTGGCAAACAGCGAATCTGATTCCGAAACGAAGATATTGCTAACCAAGCTTGCCGAAAAAGTACGCTTCAGCGATCCGATGAGCCACGAAATGCTCTGTGATTTGGAATCAAGAATCATTGCCAAGGTTGAAGAAATGAAAACGGCAGATGATAAAAAATATCTCATCCAAGAGATTGGCACATTACTTACAGAACGCAATAAAAAATGTAAAATACTAAAAGGATAATTTCTATAATGGCAACAATAGGTACAAAAGAAGCGGCAGAAAGATTGGGATTGGCTCAATCAACAGTTGCAAAACTTTGTCGCGAAGGAAAAATTAAAGGTGCAGAGCAAGACGCCAAAGGTAGTCCTTGGCACATACCCGAAAGCACAATAGAAGAAATGTTAAAGAAAAAACATAATTGACATAAGGAGAAAATCAATATGAAACAATTAACTTGTGAAATGTGCGGAAGCACAGACCTTATCAAGCAGGACGGATTCTTTGTTTGCCAAACTTGTGGAACAAAATATTCCGTAGAAGAAGCGAAAAAAATGATGATCGAAGGAACGGTTGATATCCAAGGTACCGTCAAGGTTGACAATTCCGCTTTCGTTGAAAAATATCTGACAAATGCTCGTCGTGCGAAACAAAAAGAAGACTGGGCTGAAACCGAAAAATATTATAATATGGTGGAACAAAACGATCCAACCAATATTGAAGCAATTTTTTACAGTACGTTTGCACGGGTAAAATTAGCCTTGTTAGAAGCAGAAACCAAAGACAAGAGACAAGGTGTTTTCAATGTATTGGTAAAAAGTGTATCCATCATAGATGATAACTATGATAACAAAAACAAAGAACTTCAAAAGTTATTATTCGAAATAATGGATGATATTAAAGGGTTGAAAACGGGCAAAATTGTCCCGACTACACATTTACAGGAATATGTGACAAAAAATGGTTATGGTAATGTTGTAGATCGCAACCAAGTCATTGAGAATGATTCTTTGGATGTCACTTACAATATGATAAATAAGGTTATTGAAGCTTATGTGGATTCATTAGCTAATATTATTATAGTACAATGTAAAGACTTGTCCAAAGAAGAGATTCTTGAAAAAGCTCTTGAAACATTGAAAAATGGTTATCCGGAATTTGCTTTGCATTATTTTAGTGAGTACATAAAGAAAAACACTAACTCACCGATTGGTTATGTAGGTAAAGCTTGCGCAATCTATTATACAAACGGAAACATAAAAAATGCTTTAGAGAATTTAAGAAAAGCAATATCGTACACCGCTTCGAATGATAAAGAAAAAGACAATCTTAAATTTATTATCAACTATCAAAATAACGATGACATCACATTGTTGATGGCTGCTTCCATCCATTATGATTATGAAGTAGTAAAATACTTGGTAGAGTACGGTGCTGATATTAATGCAGAATCCCATAAAGCTACTGCTTTGTGGATTATATGCCGCAAAAAGCCCGATGAATCTAATATTGAAGCGGCAAGAAAAATTGCAAAATTCTTGTTGGATAATGGTGCAAAAGCTGATGTAACCAACACAGGTGGAGTTGCGTTATATAATAAACACACTGATTCTGAAATCGCTAAAATGTTGTTGGAAAAATATCCGTATTTGGAAAAAGGTACTGCCGCAGGTGGTGGCGGTTGCTACGTTGCCACCGCCGTTTACGGTTCCTACGACTGCCCCGAGGTTTGGACACTTCGCCGTTATCGCGACTATACGCTCGGCTCTACATGGCATGGCAGAGCCTTTATCAAAACATACTATGCAATCAGCCCCACTCTTGTAAAGTGGTTTGGTGAAACCGAATGGTTTAAGAAAATGTGGCGAGGAACGCTTGACCGCATGGTTGCAAACTTGCAAGAAAAGGGTGTCGAAAATACACCTTACGAAGACCAAAATTGGTAAAATCAAAAAGTCATATTTCGTCTTTTAAATAGGAATTCCCCCTCCGCACAGACTTCGATCTACGCGAAGGGGGTTTTGTTACGCTTTTATTTCATTCTCAAATCACAATTTCAACGAAATGCTCCTTGCCGTCGTCGGGACGCTTGATCGCGCCGTTGAACGCCACGCCGTCGAGCGTGAAGGAGGAGGCTTCGCTGACACGCGCGTAGCCCTCGGCTTTGCGGACGTGAACGTGGATGACGGTCTTACCCGTGGTAACGGTGTAGGAGATGTCGGTCACGCCGTCCTCGAGGATCGGGGAGAAGGCGATATTTTCGCCCTGATATTCCATACCGAGCATTTCCATCAAGGTAAGATTCAGCCAGCTTGCCGTACCGGAGAGCATGGGACCGATATTTTCGCCCGTAATGCTGTTGTTGTACTGCGTGCAGAAGCGGGGATTGCCCTTGGTATGGTAGGGGTGCGCCATCGTCTTATAGGGATATACGGTATCCATCGCGAAGAACGCGAGATCCGCGAGATCCTTTGCAAGCGCTTCGTCGGCAACCGTTTTGGATGCCTTGAAGAAGGCGGAAGCCGCCATCATTGCCGCGTGCTTGAAAACGCCGCCGTTTTCTCTGTCGCCGGGGAAGTAGGAGCCGGAGGCCGTGCCGTTCGCCAGCTTGCCGAGATCGCAGGGCGTGCAGAGCTTGATGCCCGCTTCGGTGACGAGATATTTCTTGATTCTGTCGAGCATGATGCGGATCTGATCGTCCGTTGCCACGCCTGCGAGGATGGACCAGCTGCAAGCGTTCAGGAAGTAGGAGCCGTCGATATTTTCATCGGTGGAAAGACCGTCGCCGCCCGCGCCGAGGTAGGTGTAACCGCCCTCGCGGACACCGCCGACCAGCGCTCTTGCGAAGAAGTCACCCTTCCAGCAATGCTCCTGAATTCTGTAGGTCAGCGCAGAGGAAAGCGTTTTCATTTCATCGGAAAGCGCCTCGTCACCCGTCAGCGCGATCATCGCGCCGAGCTCGTCGTAAGCGATCTTAAGCAGGAATGCGTTCATCACGCTCTCGGAATAGTTGCTCTTGAAGGGCACGCCGTATTCCGTGCCGTCCGCTTCGAGCTGTGCCAGATAGCGTTTTTCCTTTTCGGGTCCATTGATCCAGTCGTCGTCGAGCTTCAGACAGTCGTTCCAGTCAGCCTTATCGAGCAAAGGCAGACCGTGCGCGCCGACGGAGATCTTACCGCTGTAGGTCACGATGGCAAGCAGGGTATCGCGGACGCTTCTTTGCTTGTCGGAGCTTGCGATCGGGAATTCCGCGGAAAGAAAATCGGTGTCGCCCGTCAGGGAAACGTAGCGGTAGATCGCCTGGATCAGCCACAAGCCGTCGTCGGAGCACATACCCGGCTCCTTACCGGTCTGGTAGAAGTTATGGTTTGCGTAGCCCATCTCGTGAACGTTGGAGATCCAGTTGCCGAGCATTTCGCGCGCCAGACCGTCCTCGCCCATACCGATGATATAATAGAGGGAAGCGAACATATCCTGAATTTCGCGGAAGCCGATCTCACGGTAGGATTTCTGCGTCCACGCGAAGGAGCGGGAAACGTAAGACTGATAGTATACCTGGAAGGGCAGGTTATTGTTGACGTAAGCATCAAAATCGGGATCGTCCGATTTGACCTTGAGGAAGCTTGCGTAACGGCTCGAGAAGTCCTTGACCTTCTGCAAAGCCTTCACCGCTTCTTCGGGATTCTTATATTTTTCGATGAGCTGTGTCAGCATACCGTCGAGCACGTCGTCCTTGCCGCCTCTGGTGATCGTCATGCCGACGAAGCTGTCAGCGGAAGCCATACCCTTTGCGGGAACGGTGATCTTTTTGCCGACGGCGAAGAAGGGAACGATCTTCGTCACGGGCGCGCAAGCGAGGTGCGCCACGTTCTGCGGCTTTTCGAGCGTGCCGTTGCCGATGAAGTCCATGTAGTTTGCGGTATATTCATCCATCGTTTCACCGTCAGCGAGAACGACGGCGAATCTCTTCAAGGGTTTGAGGTACTGCGGGAACGGGCTGGGACAAACGACCGCGGGCTTTCCGTTCAGGCAAAGCACGCTGCTCTCCCACGTTACGCTCGCGTAAACGGTATCGCTCATGATGGATTCGGGCGTTGCGAGACCAAACATACCCGTGAATACGATCTTCAGCTTTCTCGGCTTGTCGGTCAGATTTTCCACGGTGACGTGCTGTGCCTCGACAGCCTCGGGCATACCCTCCTCCTGAGGAAGGATGAAAATGGTTCTGACGATCTTCAGACCGCATTCGGTCTCGTAGGTCATTTCGGAATAGTTATGGGAATGGCGGCAGAACGCGCTCTTGACGTTGGTATGCACGTCGGCGGAATAGAAGATCTGCGCGCCGTTTTCCACGAGATAGAACTGACGGTTGCAGGGCTCGCCGTTCTGCTCGGGGGTCAGCGTGTAGCGCGTGGAGGTGACCTGTCTGGCGGCGGTGCTTCGGAAGGAGCCTCTGCCGAGGGAATCCAGCGCGCCCTTGGGCGTGGTGAGAAGGGGCGAAGGGAAGCCGATGCGGTTGCCGATCAGAAGGTTGACGTCAAAGTGCGTGCCGATCTTGCCCGCCTTGAGGTCGATGATATGATCGCCGTTTTCCGCGAGCGTGCCCGCACCACTGCAAACCTCGGTATAGATTGCCGCAAGCGATGCGCGGATATTTTCGGGAATCTCTGCTTCCCCGTCATCCGTCACGTGACGGATCGTGTCGCCGAAAACGAAAAGGCTGTTTTTGTCCGCGAAATCCTCCAGATAGCAGGCAACGTCAGCGGTATTCATCATCGTGACGGCGACGGGAGCGGCATACGGAAGATTGCACGCGCCGACGACGGTCTTCCCGTCGACGGATTGGAAGGAAGCGGCGTATGCGCCCGTGACCTGATCGCCGAAAACGGAAATCAGCTTGCTTTCGGCGGCGCCGAGCACGTTTCTGGCGTTTTCTCTCGTAAAATTCATAAGTTTTTTCAAATCCTTTCTCATATATTTTCTTTTGCAAGTATCATTATAGCATTTTTGCAGAAATTTTGCAATGATTAAGGGAACTTTTCGTGAAAAGTTCCCTTTTAAAATCTGTATAATATTTACAAAACTCTCCGATTCTCCCCATTACCCACGCGGCGCGGGATCACGAGGACGGCGGGCATATTTTCCGCGGAAATGCCGTTCGCCGCCATCAGCTCGGAAACCGTGGTGCTGTATTTCTTCGCGACGTCCCAGAGCGTTTCGCCGAAGGAGGGATAGCAGAGCATGAGAGAGGGCGCTTTTTCGCTTCTTGCGGGGCGGTCCTTGTATACGCTGATCTGACGGATGCGGGGCTCGGTGTGCTGCTCCGTCACCGTATAGGAAACGAGCACCTCCAGATTCGCGCGGATCTGATCGCCGTCCAGCTTGGAAATTGCCGAAACCACGCACGCGCGCGCATCGACGGCGCAGTCAAAAACGCTTCTCGGCGCATCCGTCTCGCCCTTCAGCGGCATCGGGAAGGTGCGGCTCAGATAGATGCCCTCGCCGTTGGTCAGGACGACGGAGACGTTTGCCGTTCCCGTAAAGACGAGCTTGTTGCCCTGCTTTTCCGTTTTTTCGATCGCGGCGGTTGCCGTCGTCATCACGATGCGGTCAAAGTCGGTATCCTCCCGCGCGGCGTTTCCGTCGGCGGAGAAATTGAAGGCTTTCGCGCACAGCGCCGTTTCATAGGAAAGATTTTCTTCTTCGCAGTCGCTCTCGTAGTCCGTGGAATACATATCGGTCGTGATCTCCGTTTCGGCGTTGCAGAAAACGTCGAGATAGACGCTGTAATCGAAATCCAATTCCGCCGTTCTGTTTTCGCCAAACGCATTCTGCTGGGGGCGGGATTCCATCGCGCCGATCTGTACGCTCGCGCGGATGACGGGGTGCTCCCCGATGCCCTCTGCGGGAATTTCTCCCGCGATCGGAATACGGGCGGAGAACGAAGCGAATTTCATCGCGCTCTTTTCCGCGCCCTCGTTTTCCTCGGGGACGACGCGGTACAGGATCTCCGCGACGATCTCGCCCTTATAGGAAATATTGCTGTCGGAAACGCGGAATTCCGTGATATACGGCTCCGTTTCCACCGCGATGATCTCGTCGATGGAGGGGAGCGAAGCATCCAATTCCAGATCCTCGCTGATCGGGGTCGCAAGTTCCTGCGCCTGCTTCATTTCCACGCCCACCGCCGCGTGCGTGCGGTATTGCAGGGCGCGCTCGTCGGCGGCGCTGAGCTTGCCGACGATATTCGGCGTGGTGATCACGCTGCAATATACCTCGCCCTTCAGGACGAGCTTGATCTTCGCGGTCAGCTTGCGCGGGTTCATCAGACGGCAGGAAACCGTTTCGATATCGGCATCGAAACGGATGTCACAGTCGCCGGACGTGCCCGAAACGCTCATATTGCCCGAAAAATCGCGTTCAAATTCCGCGCTCTTCAGATCGCCGTCGCCCGTCGCATACAAAATCGTGCATTTCAGCTTTCCGTCGTATTCCAGAACGTCGCCCGAAAGGAAATGGGCGTTTTCCGTGATCTTTGCGCTGACCTTCAGAAGTCGGTTGATGTCGGGGAGATAATCGGGAAGATTGTATTCCGCGGAAATTTCATTGTGAGACGTATCTTCAAAGGTTTTCACGAGGATCGTATTTCCCCGCTGGTTTTCTTTGCTATGCATAGCCATATCTGCCTCTTTCTCGGCGAAAAATAGAAGCCTCGTCTGCCTTCGCCGCAGACAGACGTTTCGTGTTTGTTCCAATCTATGCGCCGCGCTCTCATTTTATGATGTTTTTCTCAAAAATGACCGCGTCCGTTCGGTAAAATTTCGAAAATTCCGTATTGGGCATTGCATTTTTATTCAAAAGGCACAAAATTGAACCGTCATTTTTTCAAGTCGGTTTGCCGCGAAGGGCTTGATGAATCCGCCGAAAGTTGATATAATAGAAGGTAAGAAATCGTTTTTTTCAAAAACGGTCTGAATTTATCGCTGTATCAGCGGAAAGGACATCTCTATGAAAAAATTTCTATCGGCATTCCTCGCCGCGGTTCTGACCCTCGGTCTGGTCTCTTGTAAGCCGAACACGACCGACCAAACCACGGCATCCACCACAGCATCATCCACAAACTCCGACACGCAGAAGCCAGAGCAGCCGAACGTGAACGCAGTCTTTGACGAAAGCAAGATCGTATTCTCCTTTGCCGCGATCAGCGACATCCATATCGGCAGAGATACCAACAACGTCGAAGAAAACAAATTCAAAAGCGCGCTTCTTCAGCTCAAGGAGCAGGCGGCAAAGCACGATGCGGACGGCATCGATGCCGTTTTAGCCGTGGGCGACCTTTTTGAAGGCAGCGGCTACGGCGGCACCAATACGTCGGGCAACATCAACTCCTATAAGCAGATTTATCAGAGCGTTTTCAATCCCGCCGAGGTTCCCATGATCCACGCGGAAGGCAACCACGACCTCAAATGGGACGGCACGGCAAAAAACGTTGCCGCAGAACACAACGCTATGTTCGGCCCGAATTTCTTCCTCACGGACGTTGACAAGGACGCGCTTGCCGCGGAAGGCAACCGTCACTGCGTGGTCAACGGCTACCACATCCTGACGCTCCTCCCCGTAACGTCTACCAACGTATCCTATACGCAGGGAACCAAAAATTGGCTCGACAAGACGCTTTCTGAGATCACGACCGCTGATCCCGACGCTTACGTCATCGTACTGACGCACCCGATGATCTACGACACCGTATACGGAAGCACCCTCGGCAGAGAGCCCGGCACCTCGCTGACCGATATGTGGGCGACCAGCGATCTGACCCCCATTCTTTCCAAATACAATCAGGTCGTCACCTTCGGCGGACACCTGCATTTCCCGATCAACGATCCCCGCACCATCATGCAGACGAGCTTCACCTCCCTCGGCTGCGGCTCCGTCAACTATATGGCGATCGAGGACGGTAAATACGAAAACATGGCAAGCGCAACGACCATGAAGGACAATACCGAATATTCTCAGGGTCTGCTCTGCCAGATTGACGAAAACGGCAATATGCGTATTACCCGCATGGACTTCTACAATAAGGCGGCTATGGAGCCCTGGGAAATCTCTCATCCGACCGCAGACGGTTCTCATCTGACCAAATACGGCAAGGACAGAGGCAACGCCGAAAACAATCAGGCGCCCGCGCTTTCCGGTATTGAAGCCATCATGGGCACGCCCAGCGCAACCGGCAAGCAGAGCGTTACCATCCAATTTGATGCCGCAACGGACGACACCTTCGCGCACCACTACACGATGGAATTCAAAAAAGCAGGAAAGACCAGAAGAACCTTCAATATTCTTTCCGACTTCTATCGCGTATCGGATCCCGCTCAGATGAAAAAGTCCCTGTCTCACTCGCTCGGTTCACTCAGTCCCGACGATTACGAGGTCATTCTGACCGCTTACGACTCCTGGGGCGCGGCAAGCGAACCGATTTCCTTCAAATTCACCGTAGCAGGCGTAACGGAATAAACCGCGATAACAACTCGCCTCAAGCGTGAAATCATCTTACGTAATAAAAAGCGGGCAACGCCCGCAGGAGGTTGCTTGCCTACCGCAGTTCAGCCTGTATTCAAACAATACCAAACGGTGAGGTCGTATTTGCGCAATCTCCTACGGCATAAAAAAGCGGCGAATCGCCGCTGATGGTTGCCGCCGTATAGCAGTTTGTTCTGATTTTGTCCCTTGTTCGACGGCGGAGCCGTTTTACGCAATTTCCTATAGTGTAAAAAAATTGGCAGAGAATTTTCTCTGCCAATTTTTTTAGCTTGAAATTTCAGACAACGGATATGCCTTTTTCTTAAGTGGACGACGTCTCTTTAAAACGGAGATAGTAGTAATCGTAGAATTCGAGGCTCTGATCGGGACCGGTCGGCATTTCGCCGAGATACTTTTTCTGATCGTACGTTTTCTCATTGAAAATCAGGAATACCAGTCCGTCGTGATATACGCCGATGCAGATGCCGTCCTCCCTGAAGATCAATTCTTCAAAAGGAATCTCCTGCACTTCGCTTCTCATGTCGTAATAAACCCGACCGAGACCCGCCACCTGCGTTTTATATTTTCGTTCGATGTACAAATGATCCAGGCAGATCCTGCCGTTTCCGATCTCCAGCTCGGTCGGCGGGAACAAAGCGTAAGCTTCTTCCCCGATACGTAAGACCTCCCGATCGTCAGCATCCCCGCCGTCAAGCGGTTTCCAGCATTTCAAATCATTTTCCATAACGGTCTCCTTACTGCATATGATTGGACGAAGCGGCGCTTTCGTACGCATCCTCCGCACGGAAGCTTTCGCCGCAATCGGCGCATATCCATATATCGGGCACAGCCTCGATCATGACGTTACCGCCGTACTTTTCGACGGCGCCTTTGCCGTCCGGACAAATCAGCTTTGCGCTCCCGCAATTGGGACATTTCGGTTTCATTCCGACACCTCTTTTCATTCGTCATACAATGCTCGTTGCCTTTTCGTAAAATTCCATACACTTTTTCAGCGATACGATCAGACGGTCCAGCGTATCGTCGTAATGCGTCGCGGTGATCGTGCCTGCTTCGATGGCGTAGTTTCTCCACGCGTTGGCTTCCGATTGCTCCCTGGTCATTCCTTTGGATCCGTCGCTCGGTTTGGGAGGCTCACTGATGCCGAGCGGTCCGCGCGCCTTCAGTGCCAATGCCTTTTCGAGCTTTTCCCGTAGCGTGCCGCCGTAATCCATCCACCGTCTCAGTTCACCGATCAGCCTGTCAACGTAATTTCTTTCGCTTTGTATGCTTTGCGTCTGACATCCGTCGGCAAAGACGGGAGCGCCGTTCCGCACGCCGATCACCCGTGTTTTCGTCGGAGTTTCGTCCGCATCCACGGTCATCAGAAGATTGCGGAAGCCGGGAATTCCTTCGTCGCCGGTTTCCTTATAGCGGCGCAGGGCGTCGTAATTGCATTCCAGCGCCCGCTGATAGTAATCGACGGCGCGATCCTCGCATTCCCCGGCAAACGCCTTTTCTTCATCGCTCCGCGCCCAATAGCGCACCCAATACAGCGCGCTATATAAATCGGATTTCAGATCATATAAGAGACTTGCTTTGGCATCCTCCTTGGCAAAAATTCCGAGCAGCTTTTCATAGGCTTCCCGCATCAATCCGTTCATTTCCATGTGGATTCTCCTTTCACTTTCCGAAATTGACAGACCAACGTATCTTTCGTTGATATTATATCATACAGATGCAGATTTTGCAAGATATAAGGTACAAAAACCGGAGCAACCGCATTTACTTTTGAATATAAAAAAGCGGGCAACGCCCGCTGGAAGTTGCTCGCCTACCGCAGTTCAGCCTGTATCGAAACAATGCGAAACGGCGAGGACCATTTTGCGCAATTTCCTATGCGATAAAAAAGTAAATGCGGTTCCCATCATGAACAACGAGGTCAAAAAAATTGGCAGAGAAAATTCTCTGCCAATTTTTTATATGATAGGATTATGAGATCCGCGAGTCCGTTGATCAGCCGTTGGTGGTGTTCTTGACGGAATTTTCGTAGGATTCAACCATCTTCTTTACCATCTGACCGCCGATGGAGCCTGCTTCCTTGGAGGTGAGATTGCCGTTATAGCCCTGCTTGAGGTTTACGCCGACTTCTGCTGCGGCTTCCATCTTGAATCGGTTGAGCGCTTCTTTTGCTTCGGGAACGAGATTTTTGTTATTGGACATAATAAGAAATTCCTTTCCGGTTTGTTTTTTTGAATCAAAATTTATATTTTCGGCTTGGATCTTCCGTTGTCCGATCAAGCCTTTTTGTGAACGCTTTTGCGTTCTGATGTTATTATGTCACCGCATTCGTCTTTTATAACAGGAAAATTTTGCCATCGAAGCACAAGCTTAAGGTTTGCTTTGGGATCTCCGGTATTGCAGAGGCGTAAGACCGAATTTTTTGCGGAAGCGCATGATAAAATAAGAAGCGTCCGTATATCCGCAATGAAGCGCGGTATATTGCACGGAATAACCGATTTGCAAAAGCCTTTTCGCCTCGCTCATCCGACAGGATTCGATATACGCGGAGGGTGTGGTCTGGAAGCAGGCGGCGAAATCGCGGTTCAGCCTGCTTCGCGAAATAAAAAACGTCCGACAGAGATGGTTCACGTTACAGCCTGGCTCACAGGCGTGGCTCGAGATATACAGAAGGATCTCCGTAAAGTCCAAAGGCATACCCGTCAAAGCGGAAGCCGTCCGTTTGCCCGTGCAGATCAGATCCAGAAGCGCGAAAAAATGATGCTCGCGGGAAAACGGCGAATTCTCCTCCCGCGCGCTTTGATATAAATGGAAGCAATGCTCGATCAGCCTTTCCCTGTCCTCCTCGGAAAAGCGGATCAGAATCTGATCCGCAAAGGGCGTTTTTTCAAAAAACGAGGGTGAAATCCCGCTGAACCAGATACAGAAATGCTCGTGCACGCAGTCGCTGTGATAGATGCACCGATGAATCTCATTGGGGCGCGTCAGGACAACGTCGCCGCGGCGGATGGGATACACGCGGTTTTCCACGCGGAAAGAAACGTCACCGTTCAGATTGACGTAGATTTCATAAAAATCATGGATATGATCGTCATCGTGGCGTACGTCGTCCACGGCGGTATGGTATTTACAATACCGGATCTCTGCCGAGATATGGCTTGCCGAGGAGAAAAGAGAGGTTAAACGGGGATTGTATTTCATACGGGCTCCTGTCATGCGACAAAAATGCTATTTATTGCGATAAAATTGATATATTTACAATTTTTGATGCTGTATAATATAAATATACTGCAAAGATTCACCGATGTCAAGCATTTACGGAAAACGGTGATCTGTCTGATCATATGGATTCCGGCATTGACCGGGACCGTACACGGAGGTTTTTATGAAGCAAGCAACGATTGATTTCCGATATGCATTTCAGGCGCCCCATTCGCTGACGCTGTGCCGTCCCTCGGCAAGCAGAAAGATCGTCGCGGACGTTTCCGAAGGCGGCATTCGATTTTTCTGCGCGACGGGCTCTCTCAAAAATATTGATCCGCTTTCCTGGGTCGTTCTTCCGCAGGACGTGCAGTTTGCCATGAGTGTTTCCGTGGACGGACACGAGGCAAAGCTTTCGGAATGGAGAAGGCACGAGAGCGGCGCGCCGTTTCTGCTGGCGGAAGGCGCGGAGCGGGACGTGCACTATTCCGTTTCCGCGATTGCGGCGGCAAGCGGTCTGATCGTCAGGACCGCCGTTCTCAATACGGGCGCGGAAAAACGCGATTGCCATATCCAATTTGCGCATACGACGGGCTGGGTCATCAGCAATAAGGGCTGGATCGACGGGATCCATTCCCACGTTCTGATGACGATGAACGACGGCAGAGCTGACAGGCTTCTGGTTTGCGCTTACGGCGCGCAGGATTATCCCATTTACAAAAACGGCGCGGAGGGCGAAAGCCTGCCGCCCATGGCGAACGAAAAATTCGGCATCAAGCCGAATTCCATGAAAAAGATCACCGCGCACGACACACTCGATCCTTCGGAAACGAAAATCGGCTATTTCTTCCTGCCGTACGAGAAGTATTTTGACGATCTGGCGGGGATTGATCCCAACGGCTTCGAAGCCGAGATGGCGGAAGCCCTTGAAGAATGGCTGTCGCTTCTGGCGAAGGGGACGGAAATCCGTATCGCGGACGAAAAGCTGATGCATTGCTACCGCGCCTGCGTGGCGGATCTTTTCGTTATGCGGGAGCCGATCGGAGAGCGTATGGGGATCAGCTGCGGCACGAGATTTTACCGCTCGGCAAACAGCGGAGAATCTCTGGAATCGACGGTCCTTCTCGAGACCATCGGCTATACCGAGGAAGCTCTGAACGATTACCCGCTGTATCTGGACGGACAGGATGCAGACGGCTGTTGGGTGACGTCAAGGGGCTGGGAGCACGAGGTCTGGAGTCTGATCTATAACAAAGCCAACGCCGTCACGGAGCATTATTACATGACGGGTGACCTTGCTTTTCTGGAAGCGTATTATCCGAGGATGTACGCATCCTCCATGTTCAACAGCCGCGCCAGGGCGACCACGAAAAATGCTCCCGTCATCTCGGAGCGGGGACTCATGCCCCGCGGCATGGGAGACTGCGGGATGATGAACGGCGGCGATTATTACGGCGTTTTCTATCCGCACAATATTCTTGCCGTCGCGGCGGATTTCAAAACGCTGGAGGCGGCGAGGATCCTCGGCAGAGAGGAGGACGTTTTACGCCTCACGAGGCTTTGCGAAGAAGCGAAGCATGATCTGATGGCATCCATCCGGGCAAATCTTGCAGAGGTCAACGGCTGCCGCATCGTTCCCTCCGTAGCGGGTATGCCCCTGACCTCCCTGTACGGCTGTCTGTACGCATTCTTTCCGGCGGGCTTTTTGTCACAGGACGATCCCATCGTGAGAGACACAGTACGGCTCATCGAAACCGGCAGGCAGAGCGTTGGCGGATTGCCGATCGGCATGGGCTGGATGCGGGACGGCCTCTGGGTTGCGATGGCGCTCGGAAACGTAGCGAGAGCTTACCTCCGCATGGGAGCTTCCGCAGATCCGTCAAAATATCTCTATCCCGCGCTGAATCACGCATCGCCCTTCGTGACTTGGTGCGAGGAAAGAGGCGCGGAAGCCGGCGCTTCCAAAATTTCCGGAGACAGACAGCATCTCTGGACGCCGCTTTCCGTATGCCAATATCTGACGGAGGCTCTGTTCCATGAGGACGGCGACGCCGTTCACGTCTGCGCCGGTATTGCGCCCGAATGGCTGTCAAAGGGAAAAGAAATCTGTGTGAAGGGCTTCCGCTCTCATTACGGAAAAACCGATTTTTCCGTCAAGCATACGGACGACGGCTACCATTTTTCGATCCGTACGGAAAGAACGATCCAAAAAGAGATATGGGTTCATCTGCCCTCCGGCATCCGTAAATATAAAAATGAAACACCGTAGGCGGCGTTGACCTTGGCTCCATACTTATGCGGAAGCAAAAACGGTCAATATCGCGTTCAAGCCCATACAAAAGGCGATGCCAAGCGCGGTCGGCAAAAGAAAGTGGTCAGCCCTGCTTTCCGCAAGCGCGATTTTGATACGGTCGTGATCCATGATGTCACCGCTTTTTTGCGCGCGTTAGCGGTTTTCCACAAGGATGTGGACGTTTTTTGCATCGCTTTCCCGTAACGCAATGACCGCGCCGCAGATACGGTACGCCCGCATACCGCTGAACGGCGCTTCTCCGAGCATGGTCACGCGGGCGCCGGGAATACAGCCCATATCCATCAAGCGGCGGTGTCCCGAAACGGAAGCCACCGTACCGCATTCCCCCTTTTTTAAAGAAAGCAAGGTTTTGGTTGTCACAGAAAAATCCTTTCCGAGAGAAGTATTTTGGTGAAAGATTCTCCCTGACCAATATATGCTCTTGACCGCCAAGTGTTCGCGCGACCGCATTTACTTTTGATTGTAATATGATTTTTTATCGAATATGAAAAAGATAAGATTTTTCATATTTGAATCATAGTGAAAAAGTAAATGCCGTTGCCCTGACAGATTTTCTCCGACGTCTTGCAATTTTGCCGCGTATATGATAAAATAGAAGCAAATCAAGCCGTAAAGAACAGGAGGATGTTTATGTATACGGAAACATTTGTCAGGGAAATCCCGCTTCTGGAGGACAGACCGCTTGCGAAGCTGATCGCGTACGTGGCGGGCACCTCTTCGGAAATGCCCTTCAACGATAAAAGAAAGGCTGTGCTGATCATTCCCGGCGGCGCGTATTGGCTCCAATCCGATGCGGAGGCGGACCCGATCGCGCATTATTACATGGCGATGGGATATAACGCCTTCGTTTTGCGCTATTCCGTCGGCAAAGGCGTGGATTCCGTCTGGCCCAAGCCCTTGATGGAAGCTTCCGCGGCGATGAAATATATCCGCGACCACGCCGAGGAGCTGCATATTGACCCCGATTACGTTTTCGCCGTCGGCTTTTCTGCGGGCGGCCATCTGGCGGCGGCGCTTGGCTCGCTTTGGGATAACGACGAGATCGAACAGGCGCTCGGTATGAAAAAGGGCTACAACCGTCCGCGCGGCACGGTGCTCTCCTATCCCGTCATCTCGGCTTTGGAGCCCCACGCGCACAGAGGCTCAATCAACAATATTCTCGGAAAGCAACGTGACTCCGAGGAAGCGAGAAGATCGGTCTCGCTGGAGCTTCTCGTTTCCGAAAAGACCGTTCCCGCCTTTCTTTGGGCGGCGCGCACGGACGACGTCGTGCCCGTACAGAATACGCTTCTGTACGGAGAAGCGCTTGCGGAAAAGGGGATTCCCTTTGAAATGCACATCTATCCGAGAGGCGGTCACGGACTTGCGACCGCCAACCGCATCGTTGGCTGTCCCTATACGGAGCTCGCGGCGTGGATGAAGGATTCCCTCCGCTGGATGGAAAGCCTTTGATCAAAAACGAATCAGAAAGGATTTTCGGAAATGCTGACCTTGACAAAAATCGAAAAAGTGACGCTTTTTGCGGACAAGCCGCACGTCACGCTGACAAGCTATATCGCAGGAACCTCCGCGGAAATGCCCTTTAACGACAAACGAAAAGCCGTCCTCGTGATCCCGGGCGGCGGATACAGCTTCTGCTCCGACAGAGAGGGCGATCCGATCGCGCAGTATTATATGGCGAACGGCTTCAACGCCTTCGTTCTGAAATACAGCAATCACACGCAGGAAACGGAAGCCACCTGGCCCGCGCCCCTGATCGACGCGTCTGCGGCGATGAAATATATCCGCGACCACGCCGAGGAATTCCACATTGATCCGGACTACGTTTTCGTCGTCGGCTTCTCTGCGGGCGGACATCTGGCGGCGGCACTCGGCACGCTGTGGTCGGACGATGAGATCGAGAAGCTTCTGGACATGAAGAAGGGCTATAACCGACCGACCGGCATGGTGCTTTCTTATCCCGTCATCTCCGGAGGCGAATTTGCGCACAGAGGCTCCTTCGACAATATTCTTTCCGAAAAAAAGAATGACGAAGCGGCGCGTAAGGCGCTTTCTCTGGAAACCCGCGTCAGTGCCGACACGGTTCCCGCCTTCATCTGGTCGACGCGTCCCGACAACGTGGTTCCCGTGCAGAATTCCCTGATGTTTGCGCTCGCGCTGACGGAATACGGTATTCCCTTCGAGATGCATATTTATCCCAGAGGCGGACACGGTGCATCGCTCGGCAATGCGATCGTCAGTAGCGCGCTCCGCTCGATTTCCGGGTGGATCGACGACTCGATCCGCTGGATGAACGGCATATAACGAAAAAATACCCTCGGGCTTAGCGTGATACTCCAAGCGGAGTATCACGCAGTTCTATTCGCCTGCGGCGAGTTCTATTGCGCACAATTGCATTGTGTACGCAGTGATATTCGGCTTACGCCGAGTGATATTTGCTACGCAAGTTTAGGGCGAATAGAAT
>JAFQOX010000042.1 GCA_017412045.1 Clostridia bacterium | reverse complement strand
GAGAACTTTTCTACAAAAGTAAGCAAAAATTCCCTTTGAAAAGGGGAACGGTCAACTTTTTCTTTACCTGAAAGAAAAAGTTGCAAAAAGAAGCAGGCAAGCGTGCCTCTTGACCGCTTGCGCCATCAATTGTCCCGTCTGCTCTTTTTCTGATTCCGAAAGTGCAGATGCCCGGTAGCTCCGATTGCAGCTACACCCAAAATCAAGAGGTTCGGAAGTATCGGTTCAGCGCTCCGATGGTTTCGATTTGATGGCGCGGGTGCGCGTCCGATCTCATCACGCGAACCTTACGGTTCGTGGGAATTTTGCATGGTATAGTGGGAAAAAGAATGATTCCGGAGGGCTGTCCTTTGGGAGAGATCCGCCGCCCGTCAGTATACAAAGCCGGAACAAACTGCGGTACGGCGGCAACCATCCGCGGCGATTCGCCGCTAAATTTCCGTTTATCTTATCAAAAATGCCGTGCGGTCAGCGCCGTCACGTTCTTGATTTTTCGGGAAAGCCGTGATACAATGAGATCATACGAAAGACGCAAGGAGGAACGCTTTATGCGAACGGATTGGAAACGTTTTTTACCGAAGATCATCTGCGAGGATGCGCCCGAATACGACACCCTGTATCAAAAGGCGTGGGAGCTTGCCTTTGACCACGTCCGCGAGATCGAAGGAATGCCCGCCTCCCCCTATATGGACGAGGCGTTCTGTGATACGCAGATCTGGATCTGGGATACCTGCTTCATGTCCCTTTTCTGTAAATACGCGAGGGAGATCTTTCCCGGTACGGAAAGCCTGCGGAATTTTTACGAGACGCTCTACGGCGGCAAACGCCTGCCCTTCGTGATCCCGGGAGAAGGAGAACCCGCTTGGACGGGCGCATCCGCAGGCGTTCCCAAACGGATTGAGATTCACATCGCGGACAATCCGCCGCTTTTCGCGTGGGCGGAATATGAAAACGCGCTTTTTCACGGCGACAAGGCGTACGTCCGAAGGCTGCTCTGCGAGGACCGTTTTTTGCAGAAGCATTACGAGTGGATCGAATCCCTGCGCGAGAGCGTAAAGCCGGAGGGCGTTCACTGCGAGACCCGACTGATCCGCGAAGCGGACGGCTATCGCTGGGAGGGAGGCAGATCGGGTATGGACAATACGCCGAGAGGCAGAACGTCGGCGCGTACGGATCGCGCGCGTCCCAACCATCCCGACCTTCTCTGGATCGACGCGATCTGCCAGCAGGCACTCTCCGCGCAAACGATCGCCGCGCTCTTTTCCGTGATCGGCGATCGGGAGGCAAGCGAAGAATGGCGAAAGCGGTACGAGGATAAAAAAATAACCGTCAATCGGCTGTATTGGGACAGCGACGACGGCTTCTATTACGATATTTTTCAAAACGATCGGCGTTTCTGCAAGGTGATGACGGCGGCTTCCTATTGGGCGATGACGGCGCAGATCGCGGACGGAGAGCGGGCGAAGGCAATGGTGAAGCAGGCGCAGAACGAAAGCACGCTCGGCGGCGCGGTTCCGCTTCTTTCGCTGGCGCGAAACGATGCCAACTACGAGAGAGACGGACGGTACTGGAGAGGCTCTCTCTGGCTTCCCACCGCCTACGCCGCGCTGAAGGGCTTCTCTCTCTACGGTTATCACGCCGAGGCGCACGAGGCGGGCAGAAGGATTCTCGACCATATGCTCCGCACTTACCGCGATTATGAGCCGCATACCGTATGGGAGTGCTACGCGCCCGAGGAGCCCGCGCCCGCACGCACGGCAGACGGAAAATCCCGCGTTCGGGCGGATTTCTGCGGCTGGTCGGCGCTCGGACCAATCTCTGTCTATATCGAGCACGTGATCGGCTTTCATACCGTAAACGCCTTTACGCGCACCGTCGAATGGGAAATTCCCAAGAACTTCCGGAAAAGGCTCGGGATCAAAAATCTCCGCTTCGGCGATATTGTGACGGATGTCGTCGCCGAAAACGGCGTTTGCGAAGTGACGTCCAACGGACCGTATACGCTGAAGATCTGCGGGAAACGCTACGAGGTGACGGCGGGAACGCAGAAATTTTTCTTATCATGAATTTTGAAGTGCTTTGTCAAATGAAGCATCGCCTGCGGCGATAGGAAGCACTCGCGAATTGCTATACAAATTTCGCTCGCATGAAGCGTTCCGCAAACGGAACATGAAGCGAAGCGCGCATCCGCATACGGCGAAGCCACGCTTCATAGCCCAAGGCTGCTACACGCGCGAAGCGTCTTCATGCGCCGCAGGCGCGCTTCATGCAAAAAAGCACACGCTGCCCTGACGATTTCAAGTGAAATATTCGGCTTGCGCCGAATGTGAAATAATTCACTTCGTGAATTGTGAAATATTGCTCCTTCGTCGCAATGTGAAATAAAATTCGCCTCCTCACATTTGCGAAGCAAATATTTCACTGCGAAGCTATTTCACATGGCGAAGACATATTTCACTCGCCGAAGGCGAATTTCGTTGAAAAAAAGCACATCTGCAAAGCAGATGTGCTTTTTTTCTGGTGGGAGCGGGTGGATTCGGACCACCGAAGTCACAGACAACAGATTTACAGTCTGCCCCCTTTGGCCACTCGGGAACGCTCCCATAT
>JAFQOX010000041.1 GCA_017412045.1 Clostridia bacterium | reverse complement strand
TCCCCAAAGAACCGCGAGCGGCGAAATCTCTTTCGTCAAGCGAAACGTGTGCCATTGGCACGCTTTCGCGCAGAGCGAGTGGGCTTTGCGGTATGCAATTCCCATACGCACAAGCAGTCCAGCGGCACGCTGGTTTGCTTCTTTTTCGTCCTTTTTCTTTCAAATAAAGAAAAAGGACACCGTTCCCCCTTATCAAAGGGAAATATCTTATAAAAAGCCCTGTCTGTTGACATAGAAAAAATAATTTTTTTGCTTTAAGATTTTCCGAATATGAAAAATCTTATCTTTTTCACATTCGAAAGTAAATGCTTACCTTGTTTTCCGCCAATTGCGTTGACGGCGGTAAAAATCGGCATTGCAAAGGGGATTTTACAATATTTTCGGGAAACGGGTCTTGCGTTTTCCGCAATATATGATATAATGTATCTGAATCATTTTTGTTTTTGATAGGAAAGGGGCGTTGATATGGGATTTCTGGTGCCGATATTGATGTGCTTGGCGTTTATCCTGGTGTGGATCCGTTTGACGAAATGGATTCTCGCGCTGGACAGACGTTTGATGAAAAAATCGCTTTTGCGGTCGGTTCGCCTGGATATGAGAAGCACGGCGGCTCTGCTGTCTCTCTGCTTGCGCGAAAATAGATTTTTATACGAACGGTGGTTTCCGAAGCGTTCCCCGAGGGGGAGCTTATACGAGGAGATTCCGTGCGTTCTGCTTCTCGGCAAAAAGATCTTCGTTCTGGAAATCTGTTATCTGCCGGGACTGTTTCAGAATACGGATTCGGAGACGTGGCGCGTGATCCCGCCCGCGGAATACAAAACGAAAAAAGAGGTTCAGATCAAAAACCCCGTGCTCCTCGCACAGGACAGAGCTTCTCTCCTGACGGAGCTTCTGGATACGGTGGGAAGCCCCTTTGAAATTTCGGTGGAGTCCATGGCTGTTTTTACGGATCAGAATCATCGATGCGCGGTTTCCGGTCAGAAGGGCGTGTATACGGTTTCGGAAGCGATTGCATACCTTTCCCGATTTGCGCCGAAAACGAAGGCAGAACGAAAGAAAATGAAACGCGCGAACAAGATGATTTCCGCCATTTTCGGAAGATATTCTCTCTCCCGCAGACAGGCAATCGCAAGAAATAACAAAATGCGCACAAAAAAGAAATAAACTCGTAAAAACTTCATCCCCGCTTCGTGCTTTTTTTCGCAGACGGTATGGTATAGTGAAAATACCATTTATATGCGAAAGGATGACGAAAGATGAAAACGAAAAAAGTTTCCCTGATCGCCGGTATTTCCGTTTGCGCCCTGATCGTGCTCTTCACGATCGCATACGCGGTGATCACAGATACCTTTGTGTCTGCGGAGAAGTACGTTCCGCCCTGCGACATTGAAGAGAGCTATGCGAGGGATGCCATCGAATGGGTCGTTAAAAACGGGTGGATGTCTGCCGAAACGCTCGACGGACAAGCGTATTTTTTCCCGAAAAACAAGGTGACCAGAGACGAGATGGCGAAAGCCGTCGTCCGTTATCTGGATCTTGACTGCTCGGAATACGAGGATACGGCGCTCGGCTTTGCCGATGAGGCGCAACTCCCCTCCGGGTCGGCTCCTTATATCCGCGCCGCTTTGGCGGGTGGGTATATCAAGCTGTTCAGCGATTATACGTACCGCAGAGATTCTCCCGTTACGAGAGAGGAAGCGGCGGATATCTTCGCTCCGCTCTGCGGAATGAGCGCATCCACGGGAAAGAGCGGGAATTTTTCAGATTTTAACGAGGTCGGCATTTATTTTGAGGACAGCGTGAGAAAGCTTGTGGATCTGGAGCTTCTGATCGGGTATCCCGACGGCAAGCTCCGTCCGAAAAACGATATGACGAGAGAAGAGCTGGCAGTGCTCCTTTATCGGCTCTCGCTGACGGAGCAATAAAACAGAATCGCGAAACGGAGATTGCGGGAGGCGCAGAACCGGAATCTCCGTTCGGAATAATAGTATAGAAGCAATTTTAGTTTGAAAGAAAGGCGTGGTCTTGAAATATGCAAAAAGAAGCCGAAAAATTTGTGGATTCCACCGTGATGGAAGGAATGTTCTCCATACGCGCGATCTTGCGCGCGAGTGAGGACGGCATGAACGACCGAAAAATCGAGCGCGTGCTTTTTGACAGAGAAAAGATGAAAAGCAAGGCGAGAGAGCTTTCGTTTCTGCGCGCGAAGGCGAAGGAGCACGGCTTTGCCATCGACTTCGTCGACAGCGAAACGATCGAAGAAATGACCATCGGCAATTCTCACGGCGGCATCGTCGCCGTTTGTACGGAGCGCACCGTGCCTGCCATCGGCGATATGAAGATCAGGGAAGACGGCTTTTACGTCATGCTGGAGGGCATTGAGGACCCTTATAATTTCGGCTATTGCCTGCGTTCGCTGTACGCGGCGGGCGTGGACGGTATTCTGGTCGGTCCGCGCAACTGGTTCTCCGCGGCGGGCGTCGTTTGCCGCGCATCGGCGGGGGCTTCCGAGCTTTTCGAGATCGCCGCGGGCGATACTGTCGAAATGATTCGGATTTTCAAGAAAAAGGGATATACCGTCCTGGCGGCGGATAAAACGGACGATGCGGTTCCGATCTACGATACGGACGTGAAAACGCCTGTTTTATTGGTGGTTGGAGGCGAAAAAAGGGGAATTACGCGGGCGGTTCTTTCGGAATGCGACGGCGTGGTGTGTCTGGATTACGGCAGACGCTTCGGCGCGGCGCTTTCGGCGGCGTCGGCGGCATCCATTCTCGCCTTTGAAATCTACAGACAGAACAGAGAAAAGGACGGAAGCGCACCATGCCCGAAGTGATCAATGAAAATCTTACCCTGTATCAGAACGAGGGCTCTCTGGCGTACGGCACGGATGCCTATCTGCTTTCCGCTTATATGAGAAGGCAAACGAAGGAGCGCGCCTGCGAATTCGGCGCGGGAAGCGGCGTGATCTCGCTTCTGAGTGCCGCGAGAGGAAATTTTTCCCATATCACGGCGCTGGAGATTCAGCGGAATATTGCGGAAATTGCCGCGCACAACGTCGAGATCAACGGATTTTCGGAAAAAATTGACGTGATCTGCCGCGATATCCGCGAGAAAGACGCTTCGATGAACGGCGCGTTCGGCGTCGTCTTTTCCAATCCCCCCTATATGACGGCAAACAGCGGCAAGCTGGGGCAAAACGACGCGGACAGCGCCTCCCGTCACGAGATCAACGGCGGGATCGAGGATTTCGCCTCGTCGGCTTCCCGTCTGCTGAAATACGGCGGTCTTTTCTACGCCGTATACCGTCCCGACAGACTTGCCGAGCTTCTCTGCGCCTGCAAGCTTCACGGGCTGGAGCCCAAGAGAATGACCCTCGTTTATCCGACGGAAAATCACGTTCCCTGTCTGGTTTTGCTGGAGGCGAAAAAGAACGGTGCACCCGGCGTTTTCGTGACCAAGCCGCTGATTATTTATCAGAGCGGAAAACCGCAGACGAATGAAAATTATACGGACGATATGAAATATATTTATAAAAACGGAGCTTTCCATGAGTTATATCAAAGACTTTGAAAAAACGTATACGCCCGATACGCAGAAAAATATTACCCAAAAAGGAACGCTGTATCTCGTCGGCACGCCGATCGGCAATCTTTCCGATATTTCCGAGCGCGCGCTGAAGGTTCTCAGTGAAGTAGACTTTATTGCGGCTGAGGATACGCGCAATTCGGGCAGATTGCTCTCCTATTTCGGCATCAAAAAGCCGATGGTGAGCTATTTTGAGCATAATAAACGCGAGCGCGGCGAGATCATCGTTTCCCGTATCGAAGCGGGCGAGGCTTGCGCGCTCATCACGGATGCGGGTATGCCCGCCATCAGCGATCCCGGCGAGGACATTGTTCGTATCTGCGCGGAAAAGGGCGTCCCCGTTTCCGTCGTGCCCGGTCCCTGCGCCGCCGTTTGCGCGCTGGCGCTCTCCGGACTGTTTACCGGAAAATTCGTATTTGAGGGCTTTCTTTCCACCGCCAACAACGAAAGAAGAGAAGCCTTGGAGGCGCTCAGAAACGAAACGAAAACGATCATCTTTTACGAAGCGCCCCATAAATTGCGTGCCACGCTTGCCGATCTGAAAAAAGCCTTCGGCAACCGCAGGATCTCTCTTTGCCGCGAGCTGACGAAGCTCAACGAGGAGGTTTTGCGGATGACACTCGACGGCGCGATCGCTTATTACGAGGAAAATCAGCCGCGCGGCGAATACGTTCTGATCATGGAGGGCGCCTCCAAGGAAGAACAAAAAGCCAATGCTTTTTGGGCGGAGATGGATGAGATGCAGCACGTTCAGCACTACGTGGATCAGGGTATGAGCAAGAGCGATGCCATCAAGGCGACCGCCAAGGACAGAGGCGTCGGCAAAAGCGATATTTACAACGTCGTTATGAAAAAATGATATATCAATGAAAGGAGATTGTTATGACTGTCAAAATTGAAAACGCTTACATTTTCAACACCGAAAAACGCAGATTCGAATACGGTTCCCTTTGCTTTGAAAACGGAACCATCATCGAAGAAATTTCTTCTCCCGATACCGTGATCGATGCCGAGGGCGGCTACGTTTTCCCCGGACTGATCGACGTCCACACGCACGGCAGATGCGGCATGGACATCATGGATGCCGACGCGGAAACGCTGAACGCGCTTTCCCGCGCATACGCAGAGTCCGGCGTTACCACGATCTTCCCCACGATCATGACGGCTCCCATGGAAAAGCTGAAGACCGCGATCGAAAATATCAAAAAGGCGGATCCCGTCTGTGATTTTGCAGGCATCCACGTCGAAGGTCCTTATATCAGCAAGAAAAAGCCCGGCTGTCACAATATCCCCGACATCCGCGCGCTCGATATTCCCGAAATTTTTGCGCTTTGCGAATCCATTCTCCCGTTCCGCCCCCATCTGACGGTAGCGCCCGAGGAGGATAAGGACGGACTGATCCCCGCCTTCATGGAACGCTTCGGCAAGGACGGCGGCTCCGTGGCGATCGGGCACTCCAACGCCGATTACGCAACCTGCGTGAAGGCGCTTGCAAACGGCGCGAACGCGTTTACGCATACCTTCAACGCCATGACCGCGATCGGTCACAGAGAGCCAGGCGTTGCGGGCGCGGCGCTCACGACCGACGGCTACGCAGAGCTGATCTGCGACGGCATTCACGTATGCCCTGCCGTCATCCATATGGCATACCACGCCAAGACCGCGTTCGACGATAAATTCGTTCTCATTACGGACTCGATTCCCCCCGCAGGACTTCCCAACGGCGATTACGAGATGAACGGCATCAAGTTCACCCTGAAGGATGGCAAAGCGGCGACCGCCGAGGATACGATCGTCGGAAGCGCGCTCGATATGATGACCGCCGTGAAGAATCTTGTGAAATTCGCGGGCATCTCCTTTGAGGAGGCGCTGATCTGCGCGACGAAAGCACCCGCGGAAATGGTCGGCATTTACGAAACCAGAGGCTCTCTGGAGGCAGGCAAGCGCGCGGACGTCCTTCTTTGCGACAAGGACATGAAGATCCGCGAGGTTTATTGCGCGGGCAAGCCCGTTCTGAATTGATCAATCGAAAATACCGCTTTTGCCCATTCGCAGAAGCGTCAACGAAAGGATAAAAATCCAATGAACAACAAATTTTACATTACGACTCCGATTTATTATCCGAGCGATAAGCTCCACATCGGACACACCTACTGCACTGTAGCCACCGACACGATGGCGCGTTACAAACGCTTGCAGGGCTACGACGTCATGTTCCTGACGGGAACGGACGAGCACGGTCAGAAGATCGAAAACAAAGCGGCTGAAGCAGGCGTTACGCCCCAGCAGTTCGTCGATAACATCGTAGAAGGCGAAAAGGGCGTCAAGGACCTCTGGAAGCTGATGAATATCAGCTACGACCGCTTTATCCGTACCACCGACGATTATCACGTTGCCGCCATTCAGCGCATTTTCAAGAAGATGTATGAAAACGGCGATATCTATAAGAGCACCTACAAGGGCAAATACTGCACGCCCTGCGAAAGCTTCTGGACGGAAAGCCAGCTCAAGGACGGATGCTGCCCCGACTGCGGCAGACCCGTCGTCGATGCCGAGGAAGAGGCTTATTTCTTCCGTCTTTCCAAATATGCGGACCGCATTCGCGACCTGCTGGAAAATACGGATTTCCTCCTCCCCCGTTCCCGCGTGAACGAGATGGTTCACAACTTTATCGAGCCCGGTCTGGAGGACCTCTGCGTTTCCCGTACCAGCTTCAAATGGGGCGTTCCCGTAGACTTTGACGACAAGCACGTCGTTTACGTATGGATCGACGCGCTCTTCAACTATACGACCGCGCTCGGCTTCCTCAACGACAGATACGACGACAGCGACTACGCGAAATACTGGCCCGCAGACGTTCATTTCGTCGGCAAGGAGATCGTCCGCTTCCACTCCATTATCTGGCCCGCAATGCTCATGAGCATGAATATGCCCCTCCCCAAGCACGTTTACGGTCACGGCTGGCTGTTGCTTGACGGCGGCAAGATGTCCAAATCCAAGGGCAACGTCGTGGATCCCTACCTCCTCGCAGAACGCTACAGCGCCGATGCGCTCCGTTACTTCCTGCTCCGCGATTTTCCGTTCGGCTCTGACGGTAACTTCTCCAACGAGCTTTTGATCAATAGAATCAATACCGACCTTGCCAACGATATCGGCAACCTCCTTTCCCGTACGACTGCCATGGCAGAAAAATACTTCGGCGGTACGCTCCCCGCAGAGCAGGCGGAAGGCCCCGAGGATGCGGATCTGATCGCCATGGCAAGCGGTCTGCGCGCAAAATATGAAGCACAGATGGAAAAATACGCATTCCAATCCGCGCTCGCTGACGTTTTTGCCGTCATTGCGCGCGCAAACAAATATATCGACGAAACCGCTCCCTGGGTTCTCGCAAAGAAGCCCGAGACCATGCCCAGACTGGCGCGCGTTCTCTACAACCTCGCGGAGACCATCCGTCTTTGCAGCATCCTCCTTTCTCCCGTTATGCCCGCAACCTGCGCGAAGATCTTTGAAAAGATCGGCGCGGCAGAGAGTATGCGTACGTGGGAAAGCGCTGCTTCCTTCGGCATTCTTCCCGCTGACGCAACGCTCGTAAAGGGTGAGAACCTCTTCCCGAGAATCGATGCCGCAAAGGAGATCGCTGATCTGGAAGCCATCGCCGCGGCAAAGAAGGCGGCGGCTCAGCCCAAGGAAGAAGAAAAGCCCGCTCTCCCCGTCCGTGAGATCACCGATCACGAGTCCGAGATCAGCTTTGACGATTTCTGCAAGGTAGAGCTTCGTGTCGCAAAGATCATTGCTTGCGAAAACATCAAGGAGAGCAAAAAGCTTCTGAAGCTGACCGTATTTGACGGCGAGCGTGAGCGCTGCATCATGTCCGGTATCGCAAAATGGTATAAGCCCGATATGCTCATCGGCAAGAACGTCGGCATCGTCTGCAACCTCGCGCCTCGCGCAATGATGGGCGGTAAGTACGTCAGCGAGGGCATGATCGTTGCCGCAGATACCGAAAAGGGTGCGGCTTCCATCGCGTTCTTCCCCGACGATACCGTAGGCTTCCGCATTCACTGATATGGAAAAGCTTTTTGACACGCACGCGCATTACACGGACGAACGCCTGCGCGGAAATACGTCCCTGCTGGACAGTCTTTTTGCGACGGATATTTCCCACATCCTGACGGTCGCGACCGACCTTGCGGATACCGACGAATGTATTGCGCTTGCCGAAAAATACGGCGGCATTTACGCTTCGGCAGGCATTCATCCGCACGAATGCGGTGAGGCGGGAGATCTCGACTGTGCCATGACGGCGCTTGCGCATAAGCTTGACGCACCCAAGGTCGTTGCGCTCGGCGAGATCGGTCTGGACTATCATTACGATTTTTCCGACAGGGAAACGCAGATGCGCTTCTTCCGCGCGCAGATGGAGCTTGCCGCGCAAAAGAATATTCCCGTCATCATCCACGACCGTGAAGCCCACGGTGATACGATGGATATGATACGGGAATACAAAAACCGCGTGATCGGTATTCTGCACAGCTGCAGCGCGTCTGCGGAGCAGGTCAAGGAATACGTGAAGATGGGATGGTACATCTCCTTTTCCGGCGTGATCACGTTCAAAAACGCGGCGAAAACGCTGGATGCTGTTCTGGCAACGCCGAAGGATCGCATTCTGGTGGAAACAGACTGCCCCTATCTGGCGCCCGTTCCCATGAGAGGCAAGACCAATCACAGCGGCTATATGCATTATACCGCCGCGAAAGCCGCGTCGCTTTTGCAAATGGACTACGAAGCCTTCTGTGCGCAGGAGGTTCAAAACGCAAAAACGCTTTTAGGCATAAAGTAAACAGACCGAGCTCTTTTGCCCGTCCTTCTCCTCTCGTTCTTCATGGGACGGAAGGCGGAGGGCGGGCGATTTTTTTAACGTATGAGGTGAATGATGAAGCGTTATGAATTGTGGTATACGAAGGAAGCGCCGTACGGACACGAGGATTTTTCGATGTTCCGCCACGGCGACCGCGTTCCCGACGACGGATGGGAAAAGTGGTCCTTGCCGATCGGCAACGGTTATATGGGTGTGAATATATTCGGCAGAACCGCGACCGAGCGGATGCAGATCACGGAAAACAGCCTTTCCAATCCCTGCGTTTACGATCCCCGTTATCCCGGCGGTGACGGCGGACTCAATAATTTCTGCGAATTTTATCTGGACTTCGGACATCCGCACGATGAAGTTACGGATTATAAGCGCAGTCTTTCCTTAAACGATGCCGTAGCGAGAACGGAATACGTTTACAGGGGCGTGCGTTATACGAGAGAGCATTTCACGAGCTATCCCGACCGCG
This sequence comes from Clostridia bacterium, assembly GCA_017412045.1. Lineage (GTDB taxonomy): Bacteria > Bacillota > Clostridia > Oscillospirales > CAG-272 > QALR01. The sequence continues at coordinate 68,506 of JAFQOX010000041.1, read as the reverse complement.
TATTCGTCACAAAAATCGCGGCTGACCAAAAGGGCGCGCTGGATATGACCGTCCGTCCCGAGATCCCCTATCTTTCGCCGTATCTTATGAATGAGGGCGACGGTATGGGTAAAACGGGCAAGGTCTCCGTTTCCGGAAACATGATCACGTTTTCGGGGGAAATGGAATTTTATAAAATCCAATACGAGGGACAGGTTGCCGTGCTTCCCGAGGGCGGTTGCTTGACGGCGCGCGAAAAAACGGTTGAGATCAAAGGCGCGGACAGCGTTCTCCTGCTCACGGCGGTCGGAACGAATTACAAAATGGAGCGCCGCGTTTTCCTCGAAAGAGATCCGAAAAAGAAGCTTTCGCCCTACCCGCACCCGCACGAAAAAGTGACGGCAATCATCGAAAACGCGATGAGATTTTCTTATGAAGCGCTTTTGCAAAGACATACCGAGGATTACACGGCGCTGATTTCTCGCGCCGAGGTCGATTTCGGCGGAGAAGCACCGTCCGTTCCGACGGACGCTCTGGTTTACGGCTACAGAAACGGAAGACCGAACCGCTATCTGGAAGAGCTCTATTTTACATACGGAAGATATTTACTGATCGCTTCCTCCCGTCCCGATACGTATCCCGCCAATTTGCAGGGAACGTGGAACCGATATGCGTGTGCGCCGTGGTCGGCGGGCTATTGGCACAATATCAACGTGCAGATGAATTATTGGCCCGCTTTTAATACCAATCTGTGCGAGATGTTCCTTCCTTATATGAAATATTTCGATTCTTACCGTCCGGTTGCGGAGCACTATGCGGATCTGTACGTGGAACAATTTTTCCCCGAAAATCTGACGGAAAAGGGAACGAACGGCATTTCCATCGGAACGGCGGCATGGCTCTATCGCATTACGGGCGTGGCAACGCCTCCGAGCGGTCATTCCGGACCGGGTACGTGCGCGTTTACGGCAAAGCTTTTTGCGGATTATTTCGCGTTTTCTCAGGATGAAACGTATCTTCGGGACGTCGTTTATCCCGCCAATTACGGCGTGGCAAAGCTTCTTTCCAAAACGATGGAGATGCAGGACGACGGAACTCTGCTCGTGAAATATTCCGCTTCTCCCGAGCAAATGCATGAGGGCAAATATTATTGGACGAAGGGGTGCGCGTTTGATCAGCAGATGGCGTACGAATGCTACCGCGATACGGTCATGCTTGCCGACAGACTCGGACTCGAGGACGGCTTTATCCGTCGGATTCGCTCGGATATGGAAAAATTGGATCCGGTACAGATCGGCGCGTCCGGTCAGATCAAGGAATACAGGGAAGAGGAGCATTACGGCGATATCGGTGAATATCATCATCGCCATATTTCCCACCTCGTCGGACTGTATCCGGGGACGATCATCAATCAAAATACGCCCGACCGGCTCCACGCCGCGGAATATTCTCTGAACGAGCGGGGTGATCGTTCCACGGGATGGTCCACCGCGCATAAGCTCAACGCGTGGGCGCGCCTCAAGAACGGAAAGCGCGCGTACGATCTTCTCCGTATGCTGCTTGGAAAATGTACGATGCCCAACCTTTGGGACAGCCATCCGCCCTTCCAGATCGACGGTAATTTCGGCGGTACGGCGGGGATTGCGGAAATGCTGGTGCAGAGCCACGAGGGATATATCCATTTGCTCCCCGCCCTGCCCGAGGAATGGAAAAACGGAAGCTTTACGGGCTTGACTGCGCGCGGCGGCTTTACCGTTTCTGCGAAGTGGAGGGACGGAAGGGTCATCCGTATGGAGATCGTGTCTGCCGTCGGCGGTCACCTGAAGCTTTTGGCGAACAGTCATTTTATCGAATGTGAAACGGAAAAGGGACAGCGTCTCACATTCGTCGAAAACGAAAACGGATTTTCCGTGATATAAAGAAAAAGCGCGGGAACAAAGTGCTTGATTCCCGCGCTTTCAAACCAAATTGATGATATATTTTATGAGGGTGATACGATGAAATATGAAAAATCCTGTGGCGTGGTCGTGTTTACGAGAGTGAACGGAGAGATCCGTTATCTTCTGATCTCCAGTCTGGAGGGTATCTACGGTTTCCCGAAGGGCCACGTGGAAAACGATGAGACGGAAACGGAAACCGCGCTGAGAGAGGTATACGAGGAAACGGGTCTGAAGGTGAAGCTATTGGACGGCTTCCGTACGACGGACTCCTATCCGCTCCCGAAAAAGCCCGGTACCGTCAAGCAGAACGTATATTTTCTCGGTACGTTCGAGGATCAGGCGTTTACCTATCAGAGAGAAGAGCTGTCCGGCTCATGGCTGGTCGATTACGAAACGGCGATGGGACGGTTTCAGTTTGAAGGTCATAAACGGATTCTGAAGGAAGCGAACGATTATCTGCTTCATTTGGAAGATCAATAACTGAAAATAGGCTCGGATCGTGTTGCGATCCGAGCCTGAATTTTATGATTGCTTATAAACGACGGTAAATTCTTCACATACGACTTTCATGTCGGGAGTAAATTGTAAACCGACCTTGTTTAAGGCTTTCGTAAAGAATTTTTCATGCACTTCTCTCCAACGAGTCAATGATCTGTCGTCTTCACCTTCCCGATATGCGTGCTCTGCCGTTACTTCGTGAAATGAAACAATCTTCACTTGCGTCGTTTTGATCACGCAAACGCCGTTGCCTTTGGAATCCAGAATAACGCTGTATACGTCTGAGCGCGGCAAAGGCTCATGCTTTAATTCGTATAGCGGAAACGCTGAGGAGGTTGCGGTTTTGGCGCCGGTCACGACCAAATGAGCGAGCTCGTCTGCGGAAGAACCGAACGACCATGCTTCGTAATCGTCGGCATTTGCGCCAGGATTGTTTTGCTTGATGAATATATTCCAAAGTTCTTGTCCGGTCATGTTTTTCTCCGTTTTACCTATAAAATACAAAAATGACACCGCTCATACCGCTTATTTCATGTTTTCCTTGGCAGTTCTGCACGAGGCAATCAATAATTTGCGAATATTTCCGCACAGTTTTTCCGCGTATTGGTAGTTGTAAACATCGATTCTTTTCGTTTCATACATTAATTTTAGCCAATAGCTGGTTTCATTGGATTCTTTTAAGGCGATTTCCAATTTAGCAATAAAATCCTTTTTACTTTGGGCATATTGAGCTTCATGTATATTGGCGCCGACCGATGTACCTGCTCTTGCAAGTTGATCGCTCATATAGGAACTTTTTGGGATGGTTATACCATCGACGAGATTAACGATAACGACGGCAAATTCAAACGATAGATCAAGTAATTTATTATTTGACATAAGAAGGACCTCTTCCTTTTTAATGATATATCGCTACGCGATATGATATACGTCGATGCCGTATGATATATTTGCGTTGCAAATGTGATATAATATCCGTTCCTTCATACGCGAAGCGTATATCACCTGCGGAGCAGATATCATATCGAAGATATATCACCCGTTCTGATAGGAACGGATATCATTTTCCTTTTTAATGATATATCGCTACGCGATATGATATACGTCGATGCCGTATGATATATTTGCGCTGCAAATGTGATATAATATCCGTTCCTTCATACGCGAAGCGTATATCACCTGCGGAGCAGATATCATATCGAAGATATATCACCCGTTCCGATAGGAACGGATATCATTAAAAAATCCCTTTTGTCTTTGACAAAAGGGATTTTTTATGGTGCCGGTGGCGGGGGTCGAACCCGCACCCTGTCGCCAGGACTGGATTTTGAGTCCAGCACGTCTGCCTATTCCATCACACCGGCGGAACATCTACTATTATAGCATAGTTTTTTGAAATTGCAATACCTAATCGAAAAAAAGTTTGACTTTTTTCAATTTTTTTGCTATCATAAAAATAGTATCAAACGCGAAAAGAAAGGAAATATATGGAATTTATGGACCGTTACAAAACTCTTTTTTCAAGAATCGAAAGCTTGCTTTCCGTAAAGGCGCGCGTGACCGTTGCGATCGACGGCGGTGCGGCTGCGGGAAAAACGACGCTTGCCGCTTTGCTCGCGGAGCGGTACGGCGGAGAGATCGTTCACATGGACGATTTTTTCCTCCGTCCCGAGCAGAGAACCCCCGAACGCTTTGCGCAGGCAGGCGGAAATTTTGACAGGGAACGCTTTCAGGAAGAGGTGGTTCCTTTTATGGGAAAACGGGAGCCGTTTTCTTATCGGATCTTTGATTGCTCGCAGATGCGGCTCTTCGGAGCTGTGACCGTCCCGGATTGCCGATTGGTGATCGTAGAGGGCTCTTACAGCCATCACCCTGCCTTTGCGGAAGCCTTTGATCTGCGTGTATTTCTCCGCGTGGACGAGGAGGAACGAAAACAAAGAATCATCAAGCGCAACGGCGACAAAAGCCGGATGTTTTTCGATCGCTGGATCCCGCTGGAAAACCGATATTTCGAGGCGTTTGCAATCGAAAAAAAGGCAGATATCGTCATCTGCGGATAATGACGGAAGCGCTGGTAAACATATTGCATTGTATTCCTGCATATGATTATGGTATGATAAAGACGTAGAGGAACGAGTTTGAAACGGAAGCATGAAATGCAAAAAATAAAGGAGGTTTCCAAAAACGGCTGTTTCCCGCTGGTTTCTCATATCAAAAAAGATAAGGAAAGGATATGTTTATGCAAACGTTAAAAAAATTCAGAATGTTATTGCTTTCGGTCGGTATCATCATCGTTCTGTTTTCCGTTGAAGCTTCCGCCGCGCATCCGCAGATCCCGATTGCCGTCGGGAATCAAAAGCTGGAGGGCTATCTGATCGAAGAAAAAACGATGGTGCCGCTCCTTGATTTTTGCAGGATCATGGACGGCTCGAGCAGCGTGGTCTCCTCGAGCGGAGGCGTTCTCACGGTTCGCACGAGAGGAATTTCGGTTTCTGCCAAGGAAGGCGATTTTTACATAGAAGCCAACGGCAGATGCTTTTATACCGATGTTGCCTGCCGTGTGATCAACGGTAAGCTGTACGTTCCGATCCGCGCGGCGGCGAGAGCCTTTGATGCGAAGGTGACCTGGAACGATGCCTCCCGAAGCGTTGCGATCGCAGACAAGGGCGGCGTATGCGCGGCGGCGGATCAGATCTATTGGGACGGCTCCGTGCTCTGGCTCTCCCGTATCATTTACGCGGAAAGCAGAGGCGAACCGCTTCTCGGCAAAATCGCGGTCGGTAACGTGGTGATGAACCGTGTGGAAAGTTATCAGTTTCCCAATACCATTTACAGCGTGATCTTCGACAGAAAATACGGTATTCAGTTTACACCCGTTGCCACGGGAGCGATCTATAACAACGCCAACGCGGAATGCATCCGCGCGGCGAAGATGGTTCTGGAGGGAACAAGCGTGAACGACGGCGTCCTGTATTTCGTGAATCCCAAAATCGCAACCAATTCGTGGGTACAGAAAAACAGAAAATTTGCGTTCGTGATCGGAAATCATCATTTTTATTATTAAACTGTTTTTTGTATAACGAAAAGCCGACGGCGCGCCGTCGGCTTTATTGTAAAAATCAAAAAATATGTTTATGAAGTATCGCTATGCGATAGGAATCACTCGCGCATTGCTTGGAAATATTCGCTCGTATGAAGTGTTCCGCAAGCGGAACATGAAGCGAAGCGCGATAAACTCCTCACGCGCCGTCGAGGCGCACTTCATGGGACGAAGTCCTGCTTCATTTTTCATGTACGAAAGCACGCTTCATTCCAAAACAAAAAAACCAAGTCACATGACTTGGTTTTTTTGTTTTGGCGCGCCTGGGGGGATTCGAACCCTCGACCTACCGGTTCGTAGCCGGGCACTCTATCCGCTGAGCTACAAGCGCATTCCATATCGAGCAGTCTCTCGCTCGACTGCCTTAACATTCTATCACATCGTTTTTGATTTGTCAATACTTTTTTGAAAGTTTTTTCAAAAAAATGAAAAATATTTTTTCATCTTGCTATTGTGAAAATACGGCGCGTTTGTTATAATAAATCAGGATAGGATTCTGACGTGAAAAAGGAGGCTTTTTATATGGCAAAAAGACGCAGTCGGAAAACACGGCAAACACGATTCCGCTCGTTCGTAACGCTGGCACTGATCGTGATCATCGGACTTCTTTCGGTGATTCTCCATCGGAACGGCGATCAGGGCGGCATTGACGGCAGAACGGAGAGCGGTGTATACGATCTTCAGGTGCATTATATCGACGTGGGGCAGGCGGACTCGATCCTGATCCGTATCCCGACGGAGAACGGCATGAAAAATATGCTGATCGATGCGGGTACTTCATCAGGCTATCCCGCAAAGGTGATTACGGATTATCTGGACGGTCTGGGCGTGGAAACGATCTCCTATATGATCGTGACGCATCCCCATTTTGACCACAACGCCGCCGCGCAAAGGGTGATCGAAAATTATCGGGTAGAAAAACTGATCTTGCCCGAATGCGATACTTCCCAGAAAACGTGGCTGAATATGCTGGAAGCGATGGAGGAGCTCGGACTCGGGTATATTCCGAGCAAAATGGGAGATACTTATCAAATAGGCGATGCCTCTTTTGAGATTCTCGGTCCTGTGGACGCTTCCAAGGTAAAGGAAAACGACGCGAACAACTGGAGCGTGGTCATTCGTCTGGATTACGGCGAAACGTCCTTCCTTTTTACGGGCGATGCCGAGGAGAAAAGCGAAAAAGCCATGCTTGCGGCGCAACCGTCCTCCAAATTCAAATGCGACGTTCTGAAGTTGGGGCATCATGGCTCGGAGACCTCCACGTCGGAGGCGTTTCTGGCGGCTGCCGATCCTTCGCTGGCGATCATTCCCTGCGGAGAGGGCAATGACTACGGACATCCCGAGCAGGTGATTCTGGACAGATTGAAAAAAGCAAGCGTGCCCGTTCTGCGTACGGATCTGGAGGGCACGATCATCATTTGCTCCGATCGAAAAGAGGTTTACCGTCTGACTAAATAAAAAGGCGGCGCGTTTCCTTGCAATTACACCGAAAATGGATTTCCGTCTTTTTGGTTTTTGCGGTTTTTCTCTCATCATCCTTGAAAACGCTGGCGGTGAGTGACGATCCCGTGGAGAGAATGACGTTCTTCGGGGATTCCACGACGGCGCATTTGGCTTTGCGCGGAGGAATTCCGCGGGAGCGCGTGTGGTCCGGCGTGAACAGCACGGTTCTTTTTGAAACGGTGAATGCGGTCAAATGCGTCCATCTGCAAAAGGAGAACCGCGATCTGTCGCCGGCAGAGGCGGCGGCTTTCAAAAAGCCGCGGATTCTCGTGATCACCGTGGGCGTTTCCGGAGGCGCGGGACGGCTCTCCCGTGAGAGCTTTGTCGCTATTTATCGGGAGCTTTTGCTTTCCGTGCGGAAGGCGAGCCCCGAAACGAAAATATTGGTGCAATCCATTCTCCCGCTGTCCGACAAGTCGGTCAAGTATTACAAACGCTTGACGAAGGAGGCTGTCGTGCAGGCAAACGGATGGGTGCGGGAGCTATGCGCGGAATTGCAGATCCCCTACGTGGATACGCACGCAAAGCTGATCGACCCGAACACCGGATATCTGAAGCCCGAATACCAGAATGACGAATATATGCATCTGACCGCACAGGCGTACGAGGTCATCCTCGCAAATCTTCGCGCTTATGCGAAAGAAATCGGTTACTGACGTTTGACAGACACTTTCCCTGCTTGGGAAGGTGTCTTTTTTATACCATAGGAAATTGCGCAAATAGAACCTCGCCGTTTATATCGTTTGGATACAGTCTTAACTGCGATAGGCGAGCACACAGCTTGCAGAGCAAGCAGTTTTCCAGCGGGCGTTGCCCGCTTTTTTATTCCATAGGAAATTACGCAAAGAGTTGCAAAGCGAAAAAAGATGTGATATAATGAGAAAGCAAAAAGAAAGCGTGACAAAAAGAGGTGGGGACAACACCTCAAAAAACGATATTTTTGCAGTCACCTTTAAAACATAGAAAGGAAAATAAACGCAGTTTGGGACGTTTCCCAACAAGCTGTTTTCAACCGAAGCGCGAGCGTGGTAAGGGCGAAAACACGGAAGTGGGTACCCACTTCCTATGCTTGCTACGTAACTTTATCCCCGTACTTTATATAACACCGAATTTTCAAAATTGCCAAAAATATCAAATAACATTATGAACAGATTACATCAAAAGATCATGCCTGCCGATCATTCAAATATGTGTATATAAAAGTTTACCGCCGAGAGTAATCGACCGTTATGGTCAAGTGCTCTCGGCGGATTACAGATGAGATTCTCTATTGATTTTTTCGCTGTATTATGCAATTTCCCGTTTTATAATTATGAATTAGCTGTATATCCTTCGCTTTGCTTTCGATACATTTCTGCATATATGCCGTTTTTCTGCATTAACGTATGGTGGTTTCCATATTCGGCAATCGTACCGTCAACAAAAACGGCAATATGATCTGCTATTGTGGATGCCGCAAGTCGGTGGCTGACAAAAACGGTCGTTTTATTCCCCGACATTTGAAAAAAATTGTGATATATTTCAGCTTCTGCTTTTGCGTCGAGGCTCGCTGTCGGCTCGTCAAGAATGAGAATCGGTCCATTTTTATAAATTGCTCTTGCGATTGCAATTTTCTGCGATTCTCCTCCCGATGGTTCTATTCCATTCTTTGAAAAATTTTTTGTAATATAAGTATTTGTACCATCGGAAGATGAATCCAATAAATTTTTCAATCCAACATCATAAACAATGTTTTCTATTTTCGCTCGCTCCGTATCATCTCGGAGAGCGATTGCTTCCGAGAGAGAGAAAGCGAAATTTTGAAAATCCTGAAAAACAGTCGCTATCAGCTTATAATACTTTTCATTAGAAATTTGCCAAATATCTTCGCCGCCCATCGTAATTTTTCCCGCTGTTGGTTTATAAAATTTGCATAAAAGTTTGATAAGCGTCGTTTTCCCTGCACCGTTTTTGCCAACGATAACGAGCTTTTCCCTTGCGTCAATCCGAAGATTGACATGATTCAACGTATTTACCTTTGCATTGGGGTAAGCAAATGATACATCTTCAAAACAAATAGTAATATTATTTTCAGTTTCAAAATCCGCATCTACGCAACAATGCTCACAAGGTGTTATTGTGTTCAAGTATAGTAACTTCTGAAAATCTCCAAGATTCAACACTTGCTGATGATACAATTCCATCGCATCGGCAAGAATTGTGAACGCGGAAACAAGTGTGGTCGAGGCAGAAAAATACATTGTAAAATCTGCAATCGAGATTTCGGATATCAAGTATTTTTGTGTAAGCAATCCTAAAACAAGCAAAGTTTGGAGTGCAAGGGCAATCGCCATCAAAATATCAAATAAAGCAGAATATCGAAAATCTTTATATTGAAACGTTAACATCTTTTCTCGGTATTGATTGTTTTTCGTAATAAACCAATTTTCAAGACTATTTACGCGAATTTCTTTTTGACCTCCCACATCAAAATAAGCAACACGGGATAAGTAGTTTCCTTCGCGATCATTTTGAGCATAAAGCAGTCGGACTTTTTTATTTCGGGAATATCGCAGGCACGAAAATAGCACTTTTAGGGCACTGACAAAAAGAATTGCGGCGAAAATGGTTCCATCAAGATTTGCAATAACTGCCGCAAATCCTACAATGGTTATGATTTGAGAAACAATTCTCTGAACGATGGAAAATGTTTTTGTGAGTTCGGTTGCCTTGCCGGCAAGTAAAATGATTTCTCGATGTGCAGGAGATTCTACGTCTGAATAAGATAGATGCATCGATATTTTCCCTATTTCAAAACGTATTTTTCTTGCAAACCGATCTTCGTAAACAGCCTGTTTTCCATTCAAAAATTGAAAAATCAAATGAAAAAACAGCAGAAGAATTGCATAAATAAGGATTGCAGTTACTATTCTTTTATAAGTGGTTTCCTCGGTCAAACATTCTATGATATGTTTGGGCATATATACGCCAAGTGCTTGGAAAACGGGATTCAATAAAATATTGGGTATAACAACCCAAAAATATAACGGTTCATAACGATAAATAAGTTTCATGATCTGATATGCCGCTATTAATTTTTGAATGAATTTTTTCATGATTTTGATTTCCCCGGAAATATAAGCGATCAATTTCCTGCGGGCGTTGCCCGCTTCTCCTTTCGATAATATTTTGCCTGTGATTCGTAAAGCTCGGCATAAACACCTTTCTTTTGCAATAACTCGTCATGGTCTCCCGATTCACAAATCATTCCATCATCAAGAACAAAGATACGATCACAAAAACGGGTGGAAGATAACCTATGAGAAATGAAAAATGTTGTTTTCCCCTCTGCGATATCGGAAAAGTTTTTAAAAAGCTCATATTCCGCAATCGGATCCAGTGCAGAGGTAGGCTCGTCCAAGATCAAAAAGGAAGTATTTTTGTAAAGCGCACGGGCAAGTGCAAGCTTTTGACCTTCGCCGCCTGAGAAATCAATTCCGTTTTCATCCAATATTTTGGAAATTGAGGTAGCAACACCATCATGCAAAGCAGATATTTTTGATTTCAACCCGCTTTTTTCTAAGCTTTGTTCCAATTTTTCCTCGTCGAAAGGCTTGTCAAATACGATGTTTTCTTTCACAGAATAAGCAAACAACATAAAATCCTGTAAAACAATGCCGAGATATTCCGTGTATTGCGTGATCGGAATATTGCGAATATCCATGCCATTCAAGGTGATATATCCCTCTGTCGGTTCATATAAACGGCATAAAAGTTTGACGAGCGTTGTTTTTCCCGACCCGTTCAAACCGACGATTCCAATTTTTTCTCCGTTTCGCACCGTGAAATTCAGATTATGCAAAATCTCGCGAGTTGTTTCGGGATAAACAAAAGATACGTTGTGAAACGTAATTTCGACGTTTTGCATATCCATTTCAACGGGAGGCAAAGAAGCGCTTTGCGCAATGGTGCTGTGATCTTTCAAATATGTTCTGTAATCTCTAAAGATATCTGTATATTTTAAAGTTTTATTGATCTTGGCGATATTATCGAAAAAATCAATCAGATTGGAAGCCAAAAGGGTTGTGGCAGCGAGCAAAACCGTATATTCGGAAAGAGTTATGTGAGAAGAATACATTTCATAAGAAAAATATAAGTACATCGAAACGGTTTGCACTACCGTCATAATGGAAGAAATCATGTTCATTCCCATACTTTTATCAAAAAAGACTTTCATCTTATTGATCTGTTCTTTCAATGTTGATTGATATTTTTTCTCTAAAAGTTCGGAAGCTCCTCCTATGCGTATTTCTTTCGCATATTTTAAGTCTGTCATTGCCGTGTAGAGATACGCAAGCTTTCGGTCATGCTCGGTCATGTTATTTTTGAGTTCAAAATCGATTGCATGTCGTTTGAAAGAAATTATAACCGCTACCGCTGATGTCCCCGTAATAATCAATAGAAAGATGGGGCTCAATACAGAAAAGATATACGCGATACCCGCAAATTGAACAAACAAGCGCAGGAATTTACCAAGATCGGAAAGAAGCCACACCGGCTGTGCGAGCATAGACCGTAGTTTCAGATTTAATACGGTTCGATCTTGTGCAAAATGATAATTGATATAAATAGCGTCATCCATATAATCGCGTTGTAACAAATCAGACGCATAGCGCACGGTATTATCGTCCCAAAGTGTTATAACACTTGACGTAAGGGACACAGCGAGATGGAAAGCAACGTAAAATAAAATGGCAAAAATAATTTCTTCTCTCGTTTTTCCCGATGTCAAGGCATCGACAACAAAACCTATGCCGACGATATCTATCAGCGGTAACAGAGCACGGAAAACATTTTTCAAGCTTGTTGTGAGAAAAAGGAGTTTGCTTTTGTTCCATGCATAGTTAAGAAGGTAACACAAATTTTGAATTTTCTTTTTCATAAAAAACTTCCTTTCGCGGTTTTGATTTCATTATAAAACTCAAAAAACGAAAAGTCGAGCAAAAAACAGTTGCAAACAGGAGTTATCCTATCCGCGCAACTATTTTTTGCTCGACTTTTTCCTATTTGGATGCTATACTGTAATCAAGAGGTGAAAAGTTTGAAAAACGGATCGCTTTTCAGACCGGAAGTTTTGTGACTTTCGCCTCTATGGGAGTCGAATTTGCTTTGCAAACCGCGCAAAACTTCTTCAATTTCAAGAAAGGCATGGTCATAAATATGTTTGACATCACAAAATTCGGCAGATATCTTGCCGCACTTCGCAAAAAAGCAGACATGACACAAATGGAATTGGCTGACCGACTTTGTGTAACGCGACAAGCAATTTCAAAATATGAGCAGGGCGAAAGTTTTCCGAACGTGTCTATCCTTGTTTTGATTGCAGAAGTATTTCATATTACCTTAGATGAACTGATCGGTTCGGGAGATCCCACTAACGGAGAGGCGACGATTTTAAAAAGTGTAGCTATCGGAGAACCTTCACCCGTGGCGGAGAATATTCGTGATGTGGTAAATCTTGCGCCGCTTTTGAAACCGAGTATTCTTGACAAGCTTTCCGCAAGTCTTTCTGCCAAAGGAATTGATATTTCCAATATTTTAAAACTTGCGGAATTTTTGAATAGTGAAAGCACGGTAGAGCTTTTGAAAAACGCTGATTTCGATCAAGCAAGTGATGATTTAATTGAACAATTGCTTCCTTGGATGGATATAACTGCACAGTTTACCATATTTCAAAAGATTTTAGATGGTGAAATGGATATCCGATTGTTAAAGCCGCTTGTAGCCCGCGGTGCAATCTATGCTTCACTCATAGAATATTCTGTGGTTGAGGGTGCTTTGCCTGCATCTGCATTGGAATTGCTTCGCAGCGGACTTGTAGAACGCTCGAATAAAAACAAATTGTCAGCATGGTGGTGAGCTTATGAAGCTTTCGATTTTAAGCCTTTCTCCCGATTACAAATATCGATACATCGATCATCACGTCATTGAGGATAGCGGTCTTTCTCGCATTCTTGATGATAGAACTTGGTCATTCTTAAAGGTTATTTGCCCGACAGACGAAATATTAGCACGCCAAAGATTATTTCGCGCCTTGATGGAACCCTTGTTTAGAGAAAGATTTTCTTCCTTTCATGATACTCTGACTGCATTTCTCCATTCCAACAAGGTTTTTACAGAAGCGGAAACGGAGTGTGAAGGTCTATTCCTTTTCGCAAAACATTATCGGGGCTTTCAAGTGTTGATTGCAAGCATCCAAGAACTTCCTTCGACAAACTGCGTGTTCATCGAAAGACTTTCTGCGTATGCCAAGCAAAAACAACGGGAGTTTCTTGAATATGAATCGTTATTTTCAGAATATCAGAACTTATTGGATGCAATTTCTCACTCGAAGATTCATGTATCATCGGGAAGCGCTCACATTCTCAAATCCAAAAGCACGGAACATCCCTCTTCTGTCATCGACGAAATCAAAGATTGCAAACGCGCCTTCGGATATTCTGAAGATATTTCTATACAGCAAACCATTCGTATGTCGATTCCGATTTCAGAAAACTTGCAGTTGCTTTATCCGAACGAATTTTCTCGTCTTCTTGAACTCAAGGAAGTGCTTCACGATGTCCTTGACAACGATGTGTCCTTGCTCAAAGAAGAGGCTGATTTTTATCTTTCTGTTTTAAATTTGCTCGAACGTGCAGCCGAACACGAAATACCATATTCCTTCGCCACGGTTTCCGATCGCAAACAATATATTGCAAAAGATATTTATGATATTTCGCTTCTTGCTAAACACATACCGCACGGTCAATATGTACCCAATCAAGTATTTTTCACGGAAAATGAACACTGCTTTTTCTTGCTCGGTGCAAATGGTGGCGGTAAAACAACATATCTGCGTGCGGTTGCATCCAACTTAATTCTTTTTTTGAGTGGTTGCCCGATTTTTTGTGAGTCGGCGGAAATTTTCCCGTTTGATTTGATCTTTACACATTTTCCAGCGGATGAACATTTTGATCGGGGTGGAAGGCTTTTTGATGAGGAATACCGTGTCCGTGCTATGTTGGATAAAGGGACAGAAAATAGTTTCTTTTTTCTAAACGAAACCTTTACAGGAGCAGATGCACGAAAGGGATTATCACTTTCACTTTCATTTATGAGAAATTTTGCAGAGAAAAATGCGTTTTGCCTTTTTGTTACACATTTTTATGAGGTCATGGAATTTGAATTTCCTGTTCTGTGTGCGGCTGTAAACACCGATCAAGAAAATCAGCGAACATTCAAAATTGAACGCGGTGTCCGAGAGAAGCGTTCCTATGCGGAGGATATTTTGAAAAAATACGGATTGGACCGGGTTTCACTTGCTGAGAAAGGAAAAATAAATGATTAGCCTGCTTTATCGAAATTCCACACCGAAAAAAGCGCCTCCGCTTTCCGCAGAGGCATTGGATTCCTTGATGATTGATAACGCAATTTCTCTCGTTATCCCCGAAAAGGAAAAAAGAAATCATTTTTTGAACATTCTTGCCGAACCATTGATTGAAACGGAAGATATTCTATATCGGCAGGATATTTTACGAGATTTTATGAGTCATCGATTTCTCTTAGCAAATTTATCTGACCTTTTCGGTGCATTTGTATCCGTTGTATTGGAATATAACAAAACAAGGCAAAACAATAAACTAACATATCGAAAAGCGGTAGGTACGATGATCGATTCGGGTGTATCAACTTTGCAATCCATTTGCATACTAATACGAGATTTGTTGCTTTTACTTCAAAAACTCGATGCAACTATAGATGGACTTCCGCTTCATTCAGCAGGACTTCTTGCGCTTCAAGTTCGTTTGCACACGATTGTGAAATCGGACAGTTTTACCCAATTACTTGCTATTGCTAAAAAATATGATCGATTAATTGCAATTCACTTACATGCAGATATTGCATTTGAATTGGGCGAAAACGCACAACTTACAAATATTCGTCTTTTATCGTCAGTAGAAGATATACCTGTTTTAAATCCGAAAAAAGAACCTAAAAAATTTAGTTTCTTCAAAAAACATGAATATGACGACAAAAAGGAAAAACAAAAGGACGAAATTCCGCTGAATTATAACTCCTTTACCACAGAAAAAATTGTTGGACAGAGCCTTTCAGATATTACAGACGCCTTGATTGAAGTAGCAAATCAAATCTTATCTGAGTTTATGGGGATCAAAGATGATCTATTATTTTATGAAACCGCTTGTCATCTTTTGGATAAATTGCAAGACTTGAAAACGCCGTACGTTTTTCCATTGTTCGGAAATCAAACCGAAATATTGGATTTATACGATGTGTTTTTACTTTTCCGTTGCTCCGAAGAAACAACCGTTATTCCAAACGATTTTTTCCTCTCGCAAAATATCGGAGGTATGCTGATACGCGGTGACAATGGTAGTGGAAAAACCGTTTATCTTCGCTCTGTTACAACTGCCTACCTGTTTGCTCAAGCGGGTTTGCCAATTCTCGCAAAGAAAGCTTCAATCGTTCCCATATGTGCTTTGCATGTATTGATGGCATCATCAGAAAACACATTGGATATCCTCGGAAACGCCGGACGTTTTGAAGAAGAAGTCATCAAAATTGCAGATATCATTAATCATTCCGTCGATGGTGCAATGGTAGTTCTCAACGAATTATTTCAAACCACCTCTTATGCGGAAGGAACACAAAATCTTTACCATATCTTGCAATATTTATCTTCTCAACATATTCGTTGGATATGTGTTACACATCTGCTTGATCTTTTTGATTTATACGGCAACAACGCCTATGTGTCAAAGATCAAAATTAAAAATCATAAAGCAAGCCCATATATTAAATAAATATATTTTTCTCTGTTGTAACAATAAGCAAAACTTTCCAGAGCCGGACATCTAATGCAGAGCTATCCATTATTTGGAGGCAAAATATGATTGACGATCAAAAAGAATCTTTATGGATTCGTTGTCCGACTTGCGGAGGCAAGACAAGAACAAAAGTGTATGAAGATACAGTCCTTGTAAAGTTTCCGCTATACTGTCCGAAGTGTAAAAAAGAATTTCGGATAGACGTTGTAAAATTAAAAATGGTGCTAAGCAAATGCGCCCGACACAAATGTGCAGAGCCAGCTTTCCGTTCATCGTAACGGACAAGCCGGCTCTTTTTTATTCCATAGGAAATTACGCAAAATTGTCCTCGCCGTTTGCATTGTCCGGAGACAAGCAAAATTTTTCTTGAAAACACGCGATTTTCAAAAATCGGCTTTGTCCGTTTCATAGAATAAATCCGTTTTCCGTTCATATAATGTATTGACCATAGCAATGGCATTTTTAAAATCAAGATCAGCTTTACGCGAAAAGGAGGAATCATTTTGAAAGAAAATACGCGGGACCGCGCGATCAGGCTTGGTGAATATATCGTCGATACGAAAAATACCGTCCGAAAGACCGCGGCAGCCTTCGGCATCAGCAAATCAACGGTACATACAGACGTGACAAAACGGAACTGCCGGACAGATCAGCAGTAAGCTCTTTGACCTTATATCTGCGTCAATATATCGGCAATTCTTTTACAGGCAAGGCCGTCTCCGTACGGATTGCTCGCTTCGGACATGGATTCATATACGGCGCGGTCCTCCAGCAGCAAGCGGAAGTTGTCATAAATGACCTGCTCGTCCGTGCCGACCAGCTTCAGCGTTCCCGCCCGAATTCCTTCGGGACGTTCCGTGGTATCCCGCATGACAAGCACGGGCTTCCCCAGCGAAGGCGCTTCCTCCTGAACGCCGCCGCTATCCGTCAGAATCATAAAGCTGCGCGCCAGAAAATTATGAAAAGCGATCACGTCGAGCGGTTCGATCATATGGATTCGGTCACAGCCGTCCAACGTTTCTTTTGCTGCCCGTCGCACCGCAGGGTTCATATGAATCGGATAGATCGCTTTGACGTCCGGGTGGTCATCCATCACGCGGCGGATCGCGCGGAACATCCGACGCATGGGCTCACCGAGATTTTCGCGGCGATGCGCGGTAATCATGATCAGCCTGCTGTCCCTTGCCCAATCCAGCTCCGGATGCCTATAATCCTTTCGAACGGTGGTTTGGAGCGCATCGATCGCGGTATTGCCCGTAATATAGACCGAAGACGGATCCTTACCCTCGTTCAGCAGGTTGCCCCCGGAAAGCGCGGTGGGAGCAAAATGATATCTGGCAACGATCCCGATCGCGCGACGGTTGAATTCTTCCGGATAAGGGCTGTCGACGTTATACGTCCGCAGTCCTGCTTCCACGTGTCCGACTGGAATCTTCTTATAAAAGCACGCGAGGGCGGCAGCGAACGCAGTCGAGGTATCTCCATGGACCAGCACGACGTCCGGCTTCGCTTCATCCAGAACGTTTCCGATGCCGAGCAGTATATTGCTCGTAACGTCAAACAAGGTTTGACCCGTTTTCATAACGGAAAGATCATAATCCGGAATCACCCGGAAGGTATCCAGCACCGTATCCAGCATTTGACGGTGTTGACCGCTCACGCATACGACCGTCCGGACTGTTTTTCTCGTCTTCAATTCGTTTACAAGGGGGCACATTTTGATCGCCTCCGGGCGTGTGCCGAACACAAGCATAATGGTTTTCATCTCACGAAATCTCCTTTTTATGATTGGGATTTTAACCCATTTCCGTCCCATTCAAAATAAAGTCATCGCAACGGTATGAAGCCAATGGTTCTCATACGAACGAAGTGCTGCTCCGCCAAACGAAAAACCCCCGAATCAAGCGGCTCGGGGGTAGTCAAAAATATTCAGAGATGATCCGGAAACCATTCGTTGCCATATGATTTTCAAATTCGGGACCCTGTCGTCCCACGGCGGTCCGGTGCTCACGAAAGCTCTTTTGTAACAGTATACCACATTTTATGGCGGCGTGTATGAATAATCGGTAAATTTTTTTGCATATCCTTGATTTCATCAAGCGTTCAGCAAATAAAAGCCGATATGCAAGCGCCAATATCGTATATTGCTATGGATCGATCAAAAACAAATCCAATCCGGAGGAAAATATGAAGGAAAAAAATTACGTTTTTCGATTTCACGATCCCAATACCGAGGAAATCACCGCCCTTTTCTTTTTAAAGACAGCCGTGGAAGCAAATATGGAAAGGATAGAAGAAATGATTTTACATACGGCTGCCGCAAAAGGGCTGGAACGCCCCGCGGAAAACGACGCCTCTTCGTATAGCGCATGATAAAAAAGCGGGCAACGCCCGCCGGAGGTTGCTCGCCTATCGCAGTTAAGACTGTATCCAAACGATATAAACGGCGAGGTTCTATTTGCGCAATTTCCTATGCGATAAAAAAGAGAGGTAGGTGTTTTATGCTCAACGTCGTTGCTTATTGCCGTGTTTCCACGGATGAAAAGGATCAGCTGAACAGCTTGCAAACCCAAAAAGAGTTCTTCGGGGCGTACGCGCAAAAAAACGGAATGCATCTGCTTCACATTTATTCCGATCAGGGAATTTCGGGCACGAAAACAAAAAACCGCGCCGCATTCAATCAAATGATGCACGACGCGGAGTCGCGTACGTTTCAAGCCGTTCTCATCAAGGACGTTTCCCGACTCGCGCGCAATACGCTGGATTTTTTAGATGCTTACCGAAAGCTTCTGTCGCTCGGCATTGACGTACAATTTCTGAACGGTCGGATGAGCAACATGGGCGGAAATGAATTTATGCTGACCTTGCTGGCTGCAATGGCGCAGGAGGAGAGCCGCCATACGTCCCAGCGAATCAAATTCAGCAAACGATTCAACGCGGAAAAGGGGAAAGTACCCAATCTCATTTTCGGTTATGATAAGATCAACGGGGACTATTTTCATTTGAATATCAATGAAAAAGAAGCGGAAACCGTGCGGATGATTTTCAAAAAATATACTGAGGACGGGGAGGGTACGTTAAAGATCGCGCAAATCCTCAACGGTATGGGAATCACCACCAAGCGCGGCTGTAAATGGTCGCAAAATGCCGTGGCGAGAATCCTTTCTCACCCTATTTATATCGGCAGGATCGTCAACGGCAAACAGGAAATCGTGAATTTCCCGGACAGCAAGCGCGTGAACAAAGATGAAAAGGATTTTTTTATCACGCAAAATCCCGATCTGAAAATCATTGATGAAGCGACTTTTGAGAAAGCGCAAAGACTTTTGGAGGAGCGAAGTCGTTCCTTTCAAACAAACAAAACGAGGCATAGCAACCGACACCTGTTTTCCACGCTGATCCAATGCGAGGAATGCGGCTACTCCTTCCGCCGTATCAGCAGAACTTATCAAAACACCTACGTGCGTTGGAGCTGCTCGGGGCGTAATCAGCAGGGAACGGGCGCTTGTCCGAACGCAGTTCAGATCGACGAGGACGTTCTCATTTCCGAGATCCGAAAATATTTTTCCGCGCTTCTTTCCGAAAAAGAAAAATATATCCGCGCGGCGAAAGAAATATTCTTGCAAAAATACGCCAAAAACGGGAAAGCCGAAAAAGAAAAAGAATCAATCGAAAAAAGGCTCTCTGAACTCCAAGCTTACAGAGAAAAGCTGATCTGCCTTTTCACAAACGATATGATCTCTCTCGAAGAATTACAGAAAAAACTGTCTGTCATAAAAGCGGAAATCCTACGGCTGGAATACGAACGGCAAGCATATTCCCGCGAATCTCATCAGAAAAATTTTGAAAACGCGCTGGACTCTGTTTTTCGCAATACAGAAGCCATCACGGATATCCGTGCGCTCTCCAACGCGAAGCTGAAGGAAATCATTCGGGAGATCAAGGTGGACAAGGAGGGATATATTGATATTTATCTGAACGCTTTCACTTAAGACGTTTTTGCGCTCTCATTGCCAATCGGGCGGCGCGTCCGTAGCATTCCTGTTTCCAACGTCCGTACATAAGGACGTAAGCGAGCGGTTGAAGCATATCAACCCATCGCTTCACCGAGAGGTCGCCACCGTTCTGGAGCAAAATAAACAGGAACGGCACGTGAGAGGCGGAGAAGCTACCCGCCAAAAATATATGCAACAAAAGGTCTGCGCTGATCCTTTATCAGAAAACGGGTAAAGGCTTCAAATTTTCCCGTCAAACGAAAAATATCCCCGGACACATCAAACCGACTGCGATACGGTCGGCACAATGCTCCGGGGATATTTGATGTCGTGAAATCAATCTTTTTTCGTATAGAAAAGCTCCAGCACGTTCTTCATGATCGAATCCTCGGTCGGATAAAACTCCATATATTTTTCGCCCTTTACGCTTTCACCGTCCAGGGTCCGGATGCCGGAAAATTCATAATCAATCAATTTATCTGCCAAACGCTGCAGCTGCGCGGTCGAACAATCGGAAACGATATAATCCGCAGTTTTCAGGGAAGCGTCCAGAATAAAAGAATCATCCTTGTCTATGGCATCCAATACGCGTTCATACAGCGCATTCATATATTGTCTTTGGCGTTCCATACGAGCAATATTACTGCTGTCCTCAAATCCGGAACGGCTGCGCACGTAATGCAGTGCCTGCTCCCCCTTCAAAAGAACCGTCGCGCCCTTGACCATCGAGGCGTCCAGATAAGTAAAATCCTCCGTGAGCGTGATCTCGACACCGCCGACAAGGTCGTTGAAAATGGAAACCGCGTCCATTTTCATGGACATTCCATGATCAATTTTGACGTTTTTCAAAAGCTTTGAAACCGACTCCATCGCGTTATGACAGCTGATCACCTTTCCGTTTCCATAGGTATGGGAAAGCGCGATCTGCATGGTAACGGTATCGACGCGGTTTCCATTCAAGCCAAGAATATTCACGTCCGTCATGGTATCGCGATTGATCTGAAGCGCGGAAACCTTTTTTTCATTGTTATCAATGACCAGGAGCATCAAAAAGTCCGCCTGCTGATCATTGTTATAGGAAACGTTGGGCGAACCGGTTTCAAATTTATCAAGACCGAGCACGAGGAAGGTTTGAATATCTTTTTTCAAAACGTACGTTTCACCTTCATATTCAAAAACTTCGGGCGCCGTTTGTGAAGGGAAAGTGCCCTGTCGCTTTTCCCATATGAACAAAAACGACAGGGCACCGATCAGAAGACTAACAATAACCGAAACCGTTACGATATAGATTCCGTAATGCGTTTTGTTATCTTCGATTCTTTTCATTGTATGCGATTATTTTTTGGAGCGCTTATCTTTGCTTGCAACGTTTTCTTCAGCGCTGTCCTTCAGAGCCTGGTTTGCGTTAACCGCAGCAGCAGTCTGTTTTGCTTTCTTTTCCATGAAGAAAATGATAGCAACGTCGATCAGAGCGCCGACGAGAATACCGATCAGAATCCAAACGACCAGCGGAACGGGCTTTCTTGCAGGATCAACGACTGCATCGGGAGAAGCAGTGATGATTGCAAAGGGAGAGAAGCCGTCTACGGAGAACTCAAGGTTCTTACCGTCTGCGGAAACCTTTGCGTTGGAAACGATTTCCCATTCGCCGTCAACGTAGTGGAGCAGACAAACGAAGTTCTTCAGGGAAGGAACGGCAAGAGAAATGTTGTACTCGCCGTTCTCGGTAGCTTCGCCGAGATTTTCGGGGCTGAGATCAAAGAGATCGGAAGCAATGAGCTCTTCCGCCTCAACGCCGGCATTTTCTGCCAATTCTTCGATCTGTTCCTTGATCGTTGCGCTTACCTCGGAAATGTCTTTTGCATTTACGATCTGGTTGTAAGCAGTTTCGAGAGCCTGCTTTGCTTCTTCGGGAAGCTCATCCTTATTGGCCAAGGAAACGATGACCATCTGGATTGCTTCACCTGCTTCGTCAGTAGCGCCGGAAACCTCGGGAGCGGGTTTTGCTTCAATGCTGGGAACGAAATTAGCGGAGACTGCGAGGCTCCAGCTAAGCGTCAGGGCAAGAACCATGACAAACAATACGATTTTTTTCATTTTGAAAATCCTTTCTGAAAATAAGTATTTTATTTATACACGAGTAAGGAATGACCGTACTCATGCATTTGACTGATAAAGTTTTCTCCGAACCTCTTACGTATCACGCCGCAAGCGCGTGACATCAAGGGCGGCCGTGAGGTCGTGTTGTGACAGTCCGATCCAAGCATATGGACGAAACCGTCCTCCAGCAAGCGAAGCGCTTTCCGCCTCGTGCCGAGACCTGAAAAATAGCTTGCATTCATTTGCATCAATATGCCGTTATTGCGAAGCCGATTCCACAAATCTGATTTCTGGAACGGCAAATATCGCTCGATATGCGCCAGAACAATGGTAACGCCCTTTGAACAGGCAAGCACGTTCAATTCCCTGACCGTGTATTCCGTCCATTCGGAAAAAGGCATTTCCAATAAAAGCAACCGCGTACCTTCGATACAAAAATCACGCAGATCCTCTCGCGCGCTGATCCCCGGATAATATTTGACCTCCGCACCGAGCAAAATGCGCGGGCAGTCAAAATCGGATGGAATCGAAGCCGTCAGGCTTTCATGGCATTGCGCTCTTCTTCGCAAAAAATCCTCCGCCGACTCTGCGGTCGCATAAAAGTGCGGCGTGGCGACAACGGTATCGACGCCCTGATCGGACAGCATTCTCAGAAGAGTCGTGCTTTCCGACACGTTGCGGCTTCCGTCATCCATATTCGGCAAGATATGGGAGTGCCAGTCAATCACGGCTTGCCACCCTTTCCGCTTTCTTTTTGACTTTCGGCATCGTGACCGTAATGACCGTAATATTTATAGCGCTTATATTTACCGTATTTTCCGTACGAGCCGCTTTTGCGTTTTGCGCACGTCATCACGCAGCCAAGGATCTTGACGTTGGAAAGCTCAAGCTGTCGGAAGCAGGCCTTCAGATCCTTCTTCTCGATATATTCCTCTCTGGCAACGACGACCATGCCCGTAATATATCCCGCAACAGACATCGCGTCGGAAACCAGGTTCACGGGAGGTAAGTCAAGCACGATATAATCGAACGTTTTACGGAACTCCGTCAGCAGAGCGTTCATTCTGCTTGAGCCAAGAAGCTCTGAGGGATTGGGGGGGATCGTTCCCGAGGTCATAATGTACCAGTTTTCGAGCAAGGGAGATCGGAAATCTTCCAGATTGCCACCCTGACCCATCAAAAAATCGGTCAGACCCTTTTTCTGGTCCAGCTCCATTTTTTTCGCAACGGAAGGAAGTCTGAGGTCTCCGTCAATCAGCAAAACCTTGCTTCCTTTTTCCGCAAGCACGTACGAAAGGTTGATGGACGTCGTACTTTTTCCTTCGCCTCGGATCGAGCTGGTTACACCGATGACGGGACATTTTTCGCCGGCGGGCAAGGTAAAGCCCAGGTTGGTACGCAAAAGCTTATATTGCTCCGTCGCTGTAAAATCCAGATTTTTATGTAACGTTTTGCCGTTTTCGGCTGCCGAAAATGATGTACTGTGTTTTTTCTGCTTCGTTTTCATCATATCTCTCACCTTCAATCCTTGGATTCTTGCTCGCCCTGATAATAGTAGTAGTGATATCCGCCGTAATGCTTGGAATCCTTTTCCATCAGATCGGGGATCTTCGCCAGAATCGGATAATTGTAATTCTGGAGGATATAATTTTCATCGTGGATCGTATCGTCCATGATTGCCAATACCGCAATCACACCCACGGAAAGCAGTAAGCCCAAAATAAATGCAACCGCTGTATACTTGGTAATGCTCGGCGCAATTTTCCGATAATTCGGAACTGCCGTATCAACGATTTCCATAGAAGCACCCTCGATGATCTCCGAGATTCTGAGCGGTAAAACCTCGGCGATGGCATTCGCGATCTTTGCAGCCTCTTCCGGATTTTCGGAAACTACGGTGACCTTCATAATTTCCGTACCGTTCGACTGACCCGCCGTGATCATTTTGGAAAGCTCTTCATATTTATATGAAATGTCGGCTTTATCGATGACACGCTCCAAAGTGGTCCGGTTATTTAAGATCTCGCTGTACGTATCAACCAGGCTTTGCGCCGCCGAGATCTGCGAGGAGCTGATCGTAAAGTCCGTGCTTCCCACAGAAAACGAATTGTTATTGACGTAGAGCATGACCGAGGAGGAATACGTCGGGGCGATCAAGAAGGATGCATAACAAAAGCCGATTACTGCCGCAAGCACGCTTGCCAGAGCAACCGCCCAAATATAATGCCATACGCGTTTCACGATATGCAACAAATCAATCGTATAATATTCAGATATCATATTATCTTTTTTGTCCATCTTCAAATCTCCTTTTTCCAAGATTTTGTATTTTCTGTTTATATCAAAACCTGAAAATCGTTGGTTTGTGCAAAAAAACCAAATTTTCAATACATTGAAACAAAATTACCCAAATTCTTTTCCGAAATATACTCCTCTTCACAATTATAATATCATAAAGAAATTAAAAAAGCAATAGTTTTTCTGACTTTTTTTCAACCGCAAAAAATTTTCTTCTTTTTTACTAACATTACAAAAAAAATGAAATAAATTATGAACATATACCACAAATAAATACATTTTTATATATCTTTTTGAAAACGTCCCCATGGATTATCGTCAATCGCGGAGCAAGTGTCTGCTTACACGGCACGGGAGCTTAAACATAATAAAGACGATGCGTTCTTTTTTAAAACAAAAAGCATCGTCTTTTGATATTATATATTCAGGTACAAGCTTTGCTGAACAACGTTTCCGTCCCGTACGTAGATCCGCGGAATTCTTCTGGCAATCCCGCAAACGAACTCGTAATGAAAGGAATACGCCGCGTCGGCAACCTCTTGAACGGAGATAGCCTCCTCTCCGTCTTTTCCGACGAGAATTACGGGATCCTCCGGCAACGCTTCCGGAACGTCGGTCACGTCCACCATCATCTGATCCATACAGATTCTGCCGAGGATGGGACAGCGCTTTCCGTGAATCAGAACCTCGCCGCGGTTCGAGAGCGCGCGTGGATAACCGTCCGCATATCCCACAGGGACCGTCGCCACGCGCAAGGGCTTATCGGTCACGTAGGTGTGACCGTATCCAATGCCGTGATGCGCCTCCAGCATTTTGATATGAGAAATATGGGTAATGATCTCCATCGCGGGACGGAAATCGTAAAAATCGCCAACCTGAGAGCAAACCTCCTCCGACGGATACAGCCCGTAAAGGATAATTCCCTCACGAACCATATCGTACCCGTTTTCAAAGGAAAGAATTCCTGCGCTGTTGTCCAGATGGCGGATGGGCGCTTCGACGCCCCTGACCCGCAGCATGGAAAGAAATTGCTCGAAGAGGCATCTTTGCTTTTCCGCGGAGGTCTTGTCGATGGCATCCGCCATGGCAAAATGGCTGAAGATTCCCTCCAGACGGATAAACGGCAGCCTTGACGCTCTTGCTGCCAGATCCGCATCCTCCTCGGTCACACCGAAGCCGATACGTGACATTCCCGTGTCCACGGCAAAATGGATCTTCGCTTCCTTGCCAAGCCTTGCGGCGGTCGAGGAAAGCTTTTCAATGTTTTGATATTGGAATACCGTCAGCGTAATATCGTTTTCCAAAGCCTTTTCATGGAGAAACGGCGAGGTATAGCCGAGGATCAGGATCGGCTTTTGAATGCCCGCCGCCCGAAGCTCCAGCGCCTCGTTCATTTCTGCCACGCCGAAATAATCCGCCTGCGCCTCAAATTCCTTTGCGATCACGACGGCGCCGTGTCCGTAGGCATCCGCTTTGATGATCAGCATCAGCTTGGTTTTATCGGCAATCTTCTTTTTTACGAGCGCGATATTGTGCGCAATGGCATCCAGGTCTATTTTGGCGTAAACTCTCTGATAATCCATACTCAGTCTTTTTCGGTCGCGCTGAAATAGTCCGCCATCAGCGAATCCTGCAAACGGCGAAGCAGCTCGGGCGCTTTTCCTCCGACGGCAATGCCGTCAACCGTGCCGGCGGCAATGCAAAGAGAGCCTGCGCTGGTCACGATGATCTCATCCGCCTGCATCATTTCCTCCACCGTAAACGGTTCCTCGCAGACGGGAATGCCGAACGCTCTGCATTTGCGGATCAAATGCGCTCTGCCGATGCCGGCAAGAATATATTCGTCCGCGGGAGCGGTGCGGAGCACGCCGTCCTTCAGGATGGAGAGATTGCTGTGCGCGCACTCCGTTACTCTGCCGTTTCGGTGCAGAACGGCTTCGTCGTAGCCGCCGCCCTCCACCGTGGTGGAGTACAGAACGGCGGGAATGAGATTCAGCGTTTTCATATTACAATAGAGGAAGCGTTTATCCTCCAGAGTGATCAGATTTGCTTTTTTATAAGTATCGCGGATCGGCATCGGCTTGAGCATGATCCAGAGATTCGCTTTCATGGGCTCCTTGACCGCGTGGTCGCGCAAGCCCGTGCCGCGGGATACCTGAAAATAAACGTTCTGCTCATCGGCATCCACCTTTTTGATCAGATCGCAGATCAGCGCTTCCAGCTCGTCGGGATGCATATCCAGATGAATGTTCAGGATCGCCATACTGCTGTACAACCTGTCGATATGCTCGCGAAGCGCGTACGGCTTATGATTGCGCGTATAGACGACGTCGTAAACGCCGTCTCCGAAATAGCAGGCGCGGTCAAGCATCGGAACGCGAAGCTCCTCCAGCTCACCGATTTCTCCGTTATAATAACCAAGTGTTTTCATTTGGTAAAATTCCTTTCTGATAATAGGGGTGATATGTTTATTATACGGACGATTTGAAAAAATGTCAAGCAAGTTTTCCCTTGCAAACCGATTTTTTCATGATTTTTGCGCGCGGATTCCCAAAATCCGTCGGGAACAAACTTGACACTCCCGTTATTTGGTGTTATAATAAAATGTCACTTTTATCTTATGATGAATGAAATTTAAAGGAAAGGGGCTTTTATTCATGCAGAAAAAAGTTCTCGCCATTCATGATATATCCTGTCTCGGACGGTGTTCCCTGACGGCAGCTATTCCGATCATTTCCGTCTCGGGCGCGGAGGTCATTCCTCTGCCGACCGCCGTTCTCTCCTCTCATACGGGCGGATTTACGGATTTCACCTTTCGCGATCTGACTGAGGATATGCGTCCCATCGCCGACCATTGGAAAAAGCTCGGCTTTACGTTTGACGTGATCTATACGGGCTATCTGGGCTCTCCCGAGCAGGTCGGCATCGTCAAGGATATTCTGCGCGATTTCGCAACGCCCGAAACGACGATCGTCGTAGATCCCGTCATGGCAGATGCGGGACAGTATTACTCTCTGATCACGCCCGATTTTCTCGAAGGTATGCGTGAGCTCTGCCGCATGGCGGACATCATCACGCCGAATCTGACGGAAGCGGCGTTTCTCCTGGGAGAAGAATACAAGGAGCATTACACACAGAAAGAAACGGAAGCGCTCCTCCGCAGCCTCGCTCAAAGGCTCGGATCGAAGGAAATCGTTCTGAGCGGCGTTTCGGCAAGCGAAAAAACGATCGGCGCCGCCGCATACGATGCCATAAGCGATGAAATCTCCTATGCCTTTGCGGAAAAGATCGACGGATTTTATCACGGTACGGGCGACACCTTTGCCAGCGCGCTGATCGCCGCCCTGACAAAAGGATTCTCCGTCGAGGATGCAACGAAAGTCGCCGTCGAATATACGCTCGCGTGCATCCGACGCACCTATGCCGACCAAACGGACACACGCTACGGCGTGGATATTGAAAACGAGATTCCCACGCTGCTCCGTTTGCTTCGCATTCCATTTTAAAAGCGGAATCCCACCGGAAACCGAACTGTGCAGCATTTCGGTGTGCTTCGCTTGTTTGCATTTAAACAATGCAAAACGGCAAGGTCCGTTTTGCGCGATTTCCTATGATATAAAAATCCCCCTGACAGATTGGATTACAATCTGTCAGGGGTTTTCTTTTGGAATCCATTACAGCTTTTTGCGCAAATACTTATTGATCTTGTCCACCATGATTTCGGGCATGGTCTTATCGATCGGGAAGAATTTGGATTCGATCACGCGATTGGAGAAGGCGACGATAAATTTCGCGGTTCTTTCCAGCGCATCTGCGGAAATGATATCGATCACGTCGTGACGGCAATGAATCTGATACGAATTATTCGCTCCTCTGCGCAGGAAGTTTACACTGGGGATTCCCTTGTCCGCAAACGGAATGGAGTCGGAAGAGCAAATCTCCTGCATGACCGTCATCGGATGTCCCAATTCTTTATAGAGGAACGTAATCACACTGCAAAGAGATTCCTCTGCCGTAACCAGCGCATAGTCACGACCGAAGATCGGTCCCGTCATATCAACGTTGATACAAAGACGGATCTTTTCGAGTTCCTCCTCGTGCGCGGCTACGTAATGCTTACTGCCGAGAAGTCCTCTTTCCTCCGAACCGCACCAGATAAAACGCAGAGTTCTTTTTGGCGGATTTTCCTTATAATAACGGAGGACCTCCAGGATCGTTGCCGTACCCGTCGCGTTATCAAACATACCGTGACTGAAAACAACGGAATCGTAATGCGCAGTATATACGATCACCTCGTCCGGATATTCCGTTCCGGGAATCTCCACCATGACGTTCTGAGAATCTGCCTCACCTTCCTCCTGGGAAAGCGTCAGCTTTACCTTACCGGGCTTGGAGGCAACCATCTCCATTGCTTCTTTCATGCGCATACAAACCGTGGGAAGCTTGCCGTGCTCGATATGAATGGGACGGAGCATTCTCTGATCCAAATCCGCCGTTTCCGCCGTATCGCGGAAGTTGCCGGATGTCGTAATTGCCCCGAGAACGCCCGCTTCCAAGAGGATCTTGAAATCATTTGGGCGCAAGCCATTCGCAACAAAAACGATCTTCCCCTTCACGTCAACCAAGTCGATCGGTTCAAACGCTTCCAAATAAACGAAATCCGCCTCGATTCCGTTTGCGGCATCATTGCCTGCAAAACCGTAACCGTTCACCTCATATTCCTTGTAAAAAGGCTCTGTCACTTCCAATTTTGCCGTCTTGATGGTATATCTCGGTGCTTTGAAGGTTTCGATGACGGGCGTAAGACCAAGTTCCTCAATCTCTTTTTTGAGAATCGCCGCCGCTTTTTGTTCCCCTTCAAAGGTAGAAAGACGTTCAAAATTCAATTTTTCAAGAAGTGCGTACATTCTTTTTCCGCAAATATTCATTGTTAGACTCCTTTCGCGCTTTGCCTCATAAAGTTGCATCTGCAACTTTGTATGACAAAAAAACGTGAAATCCGTTCGAGAAAAACAGGCCCCGAACGAATTTCACGCGAAAATTTATTTATGCTGTTTTTTCTTCGATGTAGTTAGCAACGTCACCAACGGTAATCAAACGGTGGATGTCTTCGTCGTCGATTTCAACGTCGAATTCTTCATCGCAACGAAGCGCGAGCTCTGCGAGCTCAAGGGAATTGATACCGAGGTCTGCTTCCAATCTTGCATCGGCAGTAACTTCTTCAGGATCAAGACTAAAGGTTTCCACAAGAATTTCTGTGATCTGTTCCATGATAGACATAATAAACTCTCCTGTCTTGCCGCGGAGCGGCATTTAAAATAATTCTTACTTGATTTTGTAGCGCATGATCTTTCTGGAGGTATTCTTTTCGAATTCCGTCTCACGAATTTCCACGCTCTTGATGTGTTTGAAGGTCGGGAGCTTCTTGTTGACCGCATCAACCTCAGCCTCGATAGCCGCCTGAATTTCTTCCTTCGTCTTACCTTCAAATTTATCGTAATCGGGGAATACGAGGGCGGTGATCACAACCTCACCGGGTTCTTCGCCCTTTCTTCCGACAACGACGATTTCGCTGATCAGCTCGGATACGCCGAGATGCTCCTCCAGCTCCTCGGGGAAAACGTTCTTACCGTTGCTTGCGATGATGACGTTTTTCTTTCTGCCGGTGATATAGATATAATCCTCCTGATCCATATAACCGATGTCGCCCGTTTTGAACCAACCGTCCTCCGTGAAAACGGCTTGGGTTGCTTCTTCGTTCTTGTAGTAGCCGAGCATGACGGCATCGCCCTTGACGGTGATCTCGCCGGTCTCATCCTCGGGAGATTCCTTGTCGATACGAGCCTGCATGTGGTTGACGACGAGACCTGCGGAATGGGGCTTGCGTTTGTTGAAGGGATTGCAGGAGATCAGGGGGGAGCACTCCGTGATACCGTAACCCTCGCAAATCTTAATGCCAAAGGCATCAAATTCACGGATCAATTCCGTACGCAGGGGCGCGCCGCCGCATACGATGAATTTCAGTTTGCCGCCAAACGCATCGATGATATCCTTGAAGATCTTGCGGCGAATGCTTCTGGGAAGCTTCAGCGCGATCGGGATCATTCTCTTGACGAGCTTGGTTTTGCCCTTCTTTTCGATTTCCGCCCAGATCTTCTTCTGCATGGTCTCTACGTAGAGAGGAACCAGGATCAAGCCGGTGGGCTTGAAGTTTGCGAAGTTGCGCAGGGTGTTCTTGATGGAATCATTGATGAACATGGAAATACCGATATTGGGTGCAGCAAGCTGGGAGATCGTGAACTCATACGCGTGGTGAATCGGAAGAACGGAAACGAGAGTATCATCCGCCGTTGCATCGATGATCGCGCAGCAGTCGTAAGCGCTCGTCGTCAGATTTTTCTGAGAAAGCATAACGCCCTTGCTCGTACCGGTCGTACCGGACGTAAAGAGAATTGTGCAAACCGCATCTCTGTCCACGACGTGATTTTCAGCCGTACGGTCGCCTTCGTCGTATGCCTTCTTACCGATTTCCAGCATCTCCGCAAGCGTCATGAAACGGGGATCCTCGGGCTTTTCGCCGTCGAAATCCATGCAGACGATGTATTTCAGCGTCGGCATCTGATCGTACAGGGGGAGAATCTTCTTGTGCATGGACGAGGTATAGACAAGAAGCTGCAATTCGCAAAGATTGACGAAATTGGTGAACTGTTCCGCGGAGATTTCCTTATCCAGAGGAACGATGACACCGCCGCAGGAGGTGGTTGCAATATAGGTTGCAACGTAATCGGGATGCGTGTCGCCCGTGACACCTGCAAATTTTCCCGCAACGCCGAGAACGTTCATAGCGGAGCTGAGATAGTTTACGTGATTCAGCATATCATTGTACGTGAAATGATATTCCTGCTTCTTGCGTTTGTAAACGTATCTGTCCTTGTCGCCGTAGCGCTGCGCCTGTTTGACTACGCCGTCATAAAACGTGTCAAACTCATAAACCTTGTGAGTGGGTTGACTTTTTTTCACAGTAAATCCTTCTTTCCGATTTATTTTTCAGCTTTCGAGAACTTTACAATTTGATTATATAAAAAAATCTGCCTTTTGTCAAGTTTTTCGATAAGTTTTACTGAATAAAAAAGTTTTTCGTACAAGTATTCCTGCAAAAAGAGAAAAAATCAGGCAGGCAGTTCCGAGACTGCCTTGCCTGACGCTCATTTTATGTCCACAATAAATACGGGCATAATACACGTATTCTCGATACCCCAATCAACAAGCTCAGCATCTTGATTGTGCTTGCTGAAAGGATGGAAGTCCCGTATAAGCCTCACAAAGATCGGTATTCGAAACCTAATAACCGCCCGCTACATTCGAAAAAAAAAGGTGCTTCGCGATGATCTCCGATCTGGACGAGCACCTTTTTTGGGCAATCTTCAAATCTCCATATATCTATATCATTCCGATTATGATTTTTATTGATGAATGTGAAAAAGTAAATGCGGTTGCCGTGCGCGTGTTTTTGTTTCGGCTTGACAAAGATAGGATAAAATGCTATAATAAAAATGAAATCTGAAACGCAAAGGAGGACGGTAATATGAAATGGGTCATTCTCGGCGTTATTTTCGGCGTTTGCGCGGTGATTCGCGGAAACGGCGTCGCTTTTTTCAAATAAAGTAAAACCGCGGATCTGTTGCGACGAGATCTGCGGTTTTATTTTGGTATTATGTGCGCTTTTGATAAAATTGATCTACGGTATCGAAGAACGCTTCGATATTTTCCCACGGTGTTTTCGGCGGAATATCACAGCCGGAGGATACGATGAAGTTCGGATATGAAGCGCAGGCTTCCAGAAGCGCTTGCGTTTCTGTTCTGACGGCATCCTCCGTGCCGAAGCAGAGAACGGCGGCGGGGTCTACGTTGCCCATGACGACGGTATCCGCAGGGAGCTTTTCGAGCATGGCTTTCATATCAATGGCGTTTCCGAAATGATAGGCGGCGGCGCCGAGAGAGAGAAGGGAGTCGGTCATGGAGAGCACGTTGCCGCCGCAATTATGGTAGACGATCAGAAAACCGTCATCCTGGAGCGCATCGATGATTTTTTTGACATACGGAGCAGAAAATTCTTCCTCCAGCGAGGGGGAGAGCAATCCGGCTACGGGTTCCGCCATAATGATTCCGTGCGCGCCTGCCGCTTTGTAGGCGTTTCCGTAGGCGATCAGAAATTCGGTCGCTTTTTCCAGAACGAGATGGACCATGTCGGGATCGTCGTAGCAATCCATCATGATTTCCGAAACGTCAAGCAATCGCGCGCCGAGGGAAAACGGACCGATCATGCCTGCGAAAACGGGGCGGTCTGTGATCCGTGTTAGCGCCTTTTCGATCGCTTCAATATAAATGCGGGAACGCGCCGCGCCCACTGCGGGCACCTGCAACGCTTCGGCATCATCCATATCGCAGATCAGCCTGCCCGTTACGGTGGGGACCTCGTCCTCCGAGAAGCGTACGTTTGCGCCGAAGCACTCCGCCTCAACGGAAAGATCCATCAGACTGACGGAAGCAGCGGCATTCGTTTTTTTTGCGATCAGCTCCATTCCGCGGGCTTGCGTGTCCGCGTCGGAAATAAGCTCTCTGACGGGGATGTTCAGAAGGCTGATGCAGGGAAAGGAAAGGATGGGCAATGCTTTTTTGCAGGGGCTTTGGCAAAGCTCATCGAGCCAAAGCTTCATATTTTTCTGATTCACGGTAAGACTCCTTTACGTTATATTTTTATATCACAGGAATTTTCTCAAAACAGCGCCGTGTCAAGCAGTGTATAACAGAATAATGCGGTACGGCGGCGACCGTCAGCGGCGGTTCGCCGCTTTCTTGCAGTATTCGGCGGCGGCTTCTGCCGCGGAATAGGCATCGGCGGTATATGCGTCCGCGCCGATGCTTCGGCAGAATTCCTCGGTGATCGGTGCCCCTCCGATCAGAATTTTGATCCGATGGCGGATGCCTGCCTCTTCACATTTTCGGACGACGTCTCCGATCACACCCATGGTGGTGGTCAGCAGGGCGGAGCAAGCGAGCACGTCGCAATTTTGTTCGATGACCGTGCGGACGAAGGCTTCCGGCGCAACGTCCACGCCGAGGTCGATGACTTCAAGCCCCTTGCTCTCCATCATCATACGGACGAGATTTTTGCCGATGTCGTGCAGATCGCCCTGAACGGTTCCGATACACACCCTGCCTCGGACGCGGGTTTTCTCGGCGAGGTAAGGGCTCAGCATTTGCAGGCAGTGATTCATCGTCCGAGAGGCGACGAGTACCTCGGGGACGAAAATTTCGTTGTTTTTGAACCGTTCTCCGACCAGGCTCATGCCGTGGAGCAAGCCGTCCGATAAAATTCTCTGCGGCTCCGTTCCGATATCCAGCGCACGGCGGACAAGATCCTTGACGACGGTGGCTTTGCCGCGTTGCAGATTTTCCGAAATTTCCGAAAGCAGGGAATGCTTGCTTTCTTCGCTTTTCGGCTTTTCCACGAGGACGTGCGGATTCTGTGACAATCGGTATTGGTGCGGAGTCACGAGCATGAGCGCATGAAAATTACGGTAAAAGGATTGCATATCCCGAAGCCCGCAACGGGCAATGATCTCCTCCATATTCAGCCGCGTTTCCCTGAGAAGCTGGCAGGCATGGTCCATGCGGATGCGGCGGAGATAATCGGAAAAGCTTTCACCGAGGATTTTGCGGAATAAGCGGCTCAGATGGGATTTGCTGATATAGAGGGAGCTTGCGATCGTTTCCAGCGTCAGATCGGGATCGCTGAAGGAATCCACGATGATACGGACGGTGGAAAGGACGGTGTTCCATTCCTTGGACGGCGTGCCGGGAATATTTTTGATGGCACCGTTGATATAACGGCTGATTTTGATCAGAAGCTGTGTCAGATACGCACCGACGGCATCCCGCCATTCGTGCTTTTTCTCCCCGATTTCCGCGAGAATGGCGGAAAATAAGGTCTCCGTTTCCAGATACGTTTCGGTATTCAGCATAGC
The DNA here is from genome assembly GCA_017412045.1 of Clostridia bacterium. Classification (GTDB taxonomy): domain Bacteria; phylum Bacillota; class Clostridia; order Oscillospirales; family CAG-272; genus QALR01. Next base: position 34,198 of record JAFQOX010000041.1, on the reverse strand, counting down.
GTAGGCAAGAAAGGCGTTGTCATTGAAGATGCCGTAGCAATACCGAGGCTCTCCCACAGCGGCGATTTCGGGAGGAAACCAGTCCTTCGGATCCAGAAGGAGCTTTTTGATGGCCATAGGATATTCGGCGTTCGCAGTAAAATATCCGTGCGGAACGTTTGCGGCGGTAATATAGAGATCGCCCGTTTTGCATGGAATCGTCTGGTTCAAAACGCGATGCACGCCGTTTCCGGAAACGATCATGGCGATTTCGATCATTTCATGCGCGTAGAGCTGCGCGGCGTAAGCGTCTGCTTCGCAGGTTTCCCGGCATTCGGACAACTCGTAACGAATGGGGACGTCGTTGAGAAGCGCGCTTTTTTTCAGATACAGAGGCTTTTTTTCTTCATAGATCATGGCGGTCCTTTCGGCTCATGCCTTTTCGTAATATTGATCCAGCGTCTCGCTGACGGTATTTGCCCAAAGAATGAGATTTTCCGGCTTTCGGGAAACGGTGGTGACGTCCTTCAGCACGAATTCCAAGGGGCATCCGTAACGGAGACAAAGCTTGACGGTGTTTTCCGTTTCCCGTCTGATGACGTCGGGGTCCGTCCGATAAGCGACGTTCGCGGGATTGGGCTTTCTTGCAAAAACGTAATCCCCTCCGATTTGCTCCGCGCAGAGCGCCTCGTTTGCCCAGGGAGATACGCCGATTTTGCGAAGATTACGAATGCCCTTCAGAATTTCAATACGGTTATCGAGCGGCTCACAGCAGCCATAGTAGGTATAGGCGCAACGCTCGGCGAGCGGCTTGATATAATCGAATTCAAATTCCTTGAACATGTCGGGCGACACACAGGAGAAGGGCTGCGCCATGCCTCTGTACCAGGTCGCCTTCAGACCGTCCTGCGCCAGACCGGAGATCATGCCGGGCGTGCAGTGAAGGCTGATCGGATCGTTATCCACGTGGAAATGCCGTTCCAGAAAATCCATACGCGCGCTTGCGCGGCGAACGAAGGTTTGCATGATCCTGTGCAGATATTCGGGGCGGTCGTACATATCCTCGTAGATCGGCTCGACGCCGCGAAGCTCGGAGATGTCGTCCCAGAATTGCATATACATACAGTTCGCGCCGACGAGTCTGACGGGCAGAATGCCGTGAAAAAGATCCGTAAAAAAATTCATATTTCTTTCGTCCAGATCCGGTCGGGCACAGAAGGAGGGCTCCCGAATGAGATCGAGCGATTCTTCTTCCTCCAGAACGTCGAGAAAACTTTTTGCGCGCGCGGCGCTTTGGGTGACCTGCTTTTCCACGCCGAGCGGGGAGATCTCGTACGCCATCCGTACCTTCCAGTAGTCCGGCATGAGCAGATCCGTGCGGAAATGCTTCTTTTGGAAGATCGAACGGCGGAAAAACCATTCCGTCCTTCTGGCGAGAGGATCCTCACAGCGGCAAACGAGCGAGTCGTCCGAGGTCAGCTCATGCCAGGGGATCTCGTCGATCAGAACGGGAGGGCGGACGATCTTCAGATCGTTGGAATCCCTCATGCGGCGGTGCGAGCGCTTTTGCTCATCGGAATTTGCGAGCTCCGCGTATTGCTTTGCCAGCTCGCGTACGATCATGCGGTCTGCGTTTTGCATAAAATACCTCCGTTATACGGTCGATCGGGGATGTGTATCGTGGCTCTTGATATTTTGATTATAGCAAAATACGGAAAGGAAGTAAATGGGGTCGCTGTGTTTTTTGATGCGCGTCATGCAACAAAACCACAGAATTTACCAAAAAAACGAGGTCGTCTCCCGCGGAGACGGCCTCGTTTGCGAAAATTGATATTACATGAATTGAATGGTATCGCTGAAATCGCGGATTCTGGTATGGAGCTTGGTGGGTGTCGCGTTCTCGGCGGGATAGCCGATGGGGAGCAAGCCGCAGAGCTCGACGTTTTCGGGCAGTCCGAGCGCCGCGTGGACCTCTTCGGCGTTGAACCACGCGACCCAGCAGGAGCCGATGCCGAGCTCCCACGCCTCGAGCATCATATGCGTGCAAACGATCGCCGCATCTGTCTCGCCGGAGCAGTAGCCGGGCGTCAGATCGTTTTTCCACGCCTTATCCTTATCGTAGCAGATGGCGAGAACGGTGGGCGCGCCAAAGGTAAAGCGGCAAACGGAGGCGAGCTTTTCGCGCATTTCCTCGCTTTGAATCACATAGATCTTTTGGGGCTGGAGGTTGCAGGCGGTGGGCGCTACGCGGCCTGCCTCCAGGATTGCCTGCAATTTTTCTTCTTCAATGGCATCCTTTTTGAAGGAGCGGACGGAAAAGCGTTCTTTTGCGAGTTCAAGAAATTTCATGGGTGAGTCTCCTTACATCAATTTTTATTTTCATTCTATCATGAATTTTTTTATTTTGCAATATATTTTTCTCTTGCCCTGCACGATTTTCGGAAGCATGATGGAGATGAATGATTGCTTTGCCGTGTAAATTCCCGTTTATCTTTCTATCGAAATGAATAAAAACGGAAAAATCCGTTTTTTTGCCCAAAAATGTTTTTGAAGTTTTTCATAAAATGCCGAACGAAAACTTCTTGCCATTTGTTGACAAATGAAAGTTTTTTTGATATAATTGGTTTAAATAAGCATTTCAAATGCGTTTGAAGGGGAAACAATTTCCGATATTCCGTTTGCAGAGAGTGTCCGTTCGGTGCGAGGACACAGCGGGAGCGGCAGATAACTCCTCCCCCGAGCAGTTCCGTTGAAAGCCTTTGCGTGTAAATGGAAACGGGCTTCTCCCGTTACAGAGAATCCGCGTTGAGAACGACGCGGAAAAAGCGGATAACGTCAACGTTATCAAAAAGAGTGGTACCGCGAGTTCATCTGTAATCTCGTCTCTTTTGCGAAGGGTTTCCTTCGGCAAAGGGGCTTTTTTGTTTTTATCGGGTTCGTATATTACGGAGGAGCTTCGCAGAAAGGATTTATTTATGAACGGATACGAAAAATATACCAAGCAATTTTTTCCTGTGGAATCCGACGGCGCATGGATGAAAAAGACTTATCTGGAAAAAGCGCCGACCTGGTGCAGCGTGGACCTGCGCGACGGCAATCAGGCGCTGATCATTCCGATGAGCCTGGAGGAAAAGCTTGAATTCTTCAAGCTTCTCGTCAAGGTCGGCTTCAAGGAGATCGAGATCGGCTTCCCCGCGGCGAGCGAGACGGAATACGAATTCTGCCGCACGCTGATCGAGAACGATATGATTCCCGACGACGTCACCATTCAGGTGCTGACGCAGTCCAGAGAGCATATCATCGCCAAGACCTTTGAGGCTCTGCGCGGCGCGAAGAGCGCGGTCGTTCACCTCTACAACTCCACCTCCGTCGCACAGCGTGAGCAGGTGTTCAAAAAATCGAAGGAGGAGATCGTCGAGATCGCGAAATTCGGCGCAAACCTCTGCAAGGAATACAGAGAAAAGACGGAAGGTCATTTTATTTTCGAATATTCTCCCGAAAGCTTCACGGGTACGGAGCCCGAATTTGCCGCAGAGATCTGCAACGAGGTCATCGACATCTGGCAGCCCACGCCCGACAATAAGGTCATCATCAATCTTCCTGTCACTGTGTCGCACTCTATGCCCCACGTTTACGCAAACCAGGTGGAATATATGTGTAAGCATCTGCACAACAGAGAAAACCTCGTGATCTCGCTCCATCCTCACAACGACCGCGGATGCGCGGTCGCCGACAGCGAAATGGGACTGCTGGCGGGCGGCGACCGTATCGAGGGCACGCTTTTCGGCAACGGTGAGCGCACGGGCAATGTCGATATCATCACGCTCGCGCTCAATATGTATTCTCAGGGCATCGATCCCGGACTGGATTTTTCCAACCTTCCCGAGATCTGCGCGACCTACGAAAAGGTCACCCGTATGCACGTTTACGAACGCCAGCCCTACAGCGGCGCGCTCGTTTTCGCGGCGTTCAGCGGCTCCCATCAGGACGCGATCGCCAAGGGTATGCATTACAGAGAGGCGCACGGCGGAATCTGGAACGTTCCCTATCTTCCCATCGACCCCACCGACCTCGGCAGAGTCTACGAGGCGGATGTCATCCGCATCAACTCCCAGTCGGGCAAGGGCGGCATCGGCTATCTGCTCGAAACGAAATATTCTCTCGTTCTTCCTCCCAAAATGCGTGAGGTGTTCGGTTATCACGTCAAGAGCATTTCCGACCATGCGCACAAGGAGCTTTCCTCCGCGGAGGTCTACGAGATCTTTATGGACAATTACGTCAATCTCAAAAATAAGCTCAACGTCACGGAAGCGCATTTCCGCAAGGAAAACGGCGTAACCAAAGCAGAGGTCGTTATGACCTGGAAGGGTAAGGAATACACGGTCAGCTCGATCGGCAACGGCAGTCTGGACGCAGTTTCCGGCGCGATCACCTCCGTCATCGGCAAATGCTATATGATCGACAGCTATTCCGAGCACGCGCTTGAGGACGGCTCCACCTCCCGCGCGGTTTCCTACGTCTCCATCAAAAACGGCGACGGAACCTCCTGGGGCGCGGGCATTGACAGCGATATCGTCATTTCTTCCGTCAAGGCGCTCGTCAGCGCGATCAACAGAATGTTATAATTTATATAGAAGATTTATATAGAAGGAGGTCATTTCTCATGGGTATGACAATGACACAAAAGATCCTCGCGGCTCATGCGGGGCTGGATAAAGTGGAAGCGGGCGAGCTGATCCTCGTTTCTCTCGACCGCGTTCTCGGCAACGACATCACCTCTCCCGTTGCGATCCGCGAATTCAATAAGCTCGGCTATACCGAGGTCTACGATAAAGAAAAGGTTACGATGGTCATGGACCATTTCGCGCCCAACAAGGATATCAAGGCGGCGATCCAGTGCAAGATGTGCCGTGATTTCTGCGCAGAAAAGGAAGTCGTTCATTTCTACGACGTCGGACAGATGGGCGTAGAGCACGCGCTCCTTCCCGAAAAAGGTCTCGTCGTTTCCGGTGACGTCGTCATCGGCGCGGACTCCCACACCTGTACCTACGGCGCGCTTGGCGCGTTCTCCACGGGTGTAGGCTCCAGCGATATGGCTTGCGGCATGGCAACGGGCAAGGCGTGGTTCAAGGTTCCCTCTGCCATCAAATTCGTGCTCACGGGTACACCCCGCGCGCATATCACGGGTAAGGACGTCATCCTTCACATCATCGGAAAGATCGGCGTGGACGGCGCTCTGTACCGCTCCATGGAATTCACGGGCGAGGGTGCGCACGCGCTTTCCGTCACCGACCGTCTGACGATCTGCAATATGGCGATCGAAGCGGGTGCAAAGAACGGTATTTTTGAGGTTGACGAAAAAACGCTCGCGTATATCGCGGAGCGCTCCGACCGCAAGCCCGTCGTTTACACGGCTGACGAGGATGCGGCTTACGATGAAGTGATCGAAATCGATCTCTCCGCCATCAAGCCGACCGTTGCATTCCCCCACCTTCCCGAAAACACGCACACGACCGACGAGATCGACGAGATCAAGATCGATCAGGTCGTGATCGGCTCCTGCACCAACGGCTATTACGAAAATATCAAGGAAGCCGCAGAGCTTATGCGCGGCAGAAAGGTCGCAAAGGGCGTTCGCGCCATCATCATTCCCGCAACGCAGGAAATCTATCTGCGCGCGATGAGAGAAGGTCTGCTTGAGGTCTTCATTCAGGCAGGATGCGCTGTTTCTACTCCGACCTGCGGACCCTGTCTCGGCGGTCATATGGGCATTCTCGCGCCCAAGGAACGCGCTGTCGCGACGACCAACCGCAATTTCGTCGGCAGAATGGGCGATCCCACCTCCGAGGTTTATCTTGCTTCTCCCGCAGTTGCCGCCGCTTCCGCCATTCTCGGCAGAATCGCAAGCGCGGACGAGCTGTAATCAAGAGAAAAGGAGTTTAATCATGAAATTTGAAGGAAAAGTAATCAAATACGGCGATAACGTCGATACCGACGTCATCATTCCCGCAAGATATCTCAATACCATTGATAAAAAAGAGCTGGCTTCTCACTGCATGGAGGACCTCGACGCTTCCTTCCAGGCGCGCGTCAAGACCTGCAATATCATCGTCGGCGGCAATAACTTCGGTTGCGGCTCCTCCCGTGAGCACGCGCCCCTGGCGATCAAGGAAAGCGGCGTGACGCTCGTCATCGCCAAGAGCTTCGCGAGAATCTTTTACCGCAACGCCATCAATATCGGTCTTGCCATCTACGAATGCCCCGAGGCTGCGGAGGGCATTTCTGACGGCGACGTCATCACCTCCGATTCCGATACCGGCGTGATCAAGAATGAAACGACCGGAGAAACCTATATGACCAAGCCCTTCCCGCCCTTCATCGGCAAGATCATCGCCGACGGCGGTCTGATGGAATCCATCAAAAAGGGCAATATCCGTTAAGGAGGCAATGCCGTCAACGGAAGGCTGACAACATTGCAATGATATATTTCGCCTGTGGCGAAACGTGATATTTTGACTTCGTCAAAGTGATATTCGCGCTGTGCGCGAGTGATATATTCCGCTGTTCGCGGAATATGAAGGAAAAATTTGCCTTGCAAATTTTAAATTTATTATATTTTTCTGAAGTTGACGAAACTGCGTTAAGGAGGAACATCGTCATGAATCTGAATATTGCTTTACTGAAGGGCGACGGCATCGGTCCCGAGATCGTGGACTCCGCCGTTCGCGTTCTGGAAAAAATCGCTTCGAAATTCGGACATGAATTTCATTTTACACCCTATCTGATCGGCGGCGCCGCAATCGATGCGACGGGCGCTCCGCTTCCCGAGGAGACCGTTACGGGCTGCCTTGCTTCCGACAGCGTTCTGCTCGGCGCGGTCGGCGGTCCCAAGTGGGACAATCTCCCCGGCAACGTCCGTCCCGAAAAGGCGCTTCTCGGTATTCGCGCGGCAATGGGACTTTACACCAACCTTCGTCCCGCGCGCCTGTACGCCGCATTAAAGGACGATTCTCCGCTCCGTCCCGACCTCGTCGAGAAGGGCTTCGATATCATGATCGTCAGAGAGCTGACGGGCGGTATCTACTTCGGCGACCGCGGCTACCGCGATGGCAAGTACGGCGAGGAGGCTTACGATACCGAGCAGTACAGCCGTATGGAGATCGAGCGCATCGCTCGCGCGGCGTTCGAGGCGGCACGCGTACGCAATAAGAAGGTTACCAGCATTGACAAAGCGAACGTGCTGGAAACCTCCCGACTCTGGAGAAAGACCGTTCACGAGATCGCGGCGGAATATCCGGACGTGACCGTCACCGATATGCTCGTGGATAACGCCGCTATGCAGCTCGTGCGCAATCCCTCGCAGTTCGACGTCATCGTAACCTCGAATATGTTCGGCGACATTCTCTCCGACGAGGCTTCCCAGATCACGGGCTCCATCGGTATGCTTCCCTCCGCATCCATCGGTGCGACCAAGGTCGGTCTGTACGAGCCGATCCACGGCTCTGCGCCCGATATTGCGGGACAGAATAAGGCGAACCCCATCGCGACGATCCTTTCCGCGGCGATGATGCTCCGCTACGCATTCGCTCTCGAAGCGGAAGCGCAGGCGATCGAGGATGCCGTCAACCGCGTGTTGGACGCAGGTCTGCGCACCGCAGACATCGCGCACGGCGGGGACGCGCTGGGCACGGTAGAGATGACCGATGCCATCCTTGCGGAAATCTGATCCGTCATACTGAAAGAAAAAGCGGTTGCTCCGTGCCTTGGCGCGGAGCAACCGCTTTTTGTACTACTATGGGAAATTGCGCAAATCAAACCTCGCCGTTTATATCGTTTGGATACAGTCTTAACTGCGATAGGCGAGCAACCACCAGCGGCGATTCGCCGCTTTTTGATGGATTGTGAATCGTTGGATTATGCGTTGGGATCTTCAGCTTTTTCTTTTTTCTCCTTTGGCTTCTTTTCGCATGGGGTGACGTTTTTGCAGAGCCGAAAGAAGCAAGCGCAGGTATAGAAGATCGAGCCGAGCAAGACCGCTTCAAAGAGGTGGTTGAGATTGGAGGAAAGCTCCCAGTAAGCCAGCAAAACGAAGGTAGGGATCATACAGACCATAGATGCCGTGAGGGAGATCAGCGAGAAAACGAAATAGGCGATCGAGGCTTTTCCCGTGACCGCCGCTTTGGTTTCGTAAAGGAAAAAGACGGTCAGCGCGCCGATGGCGACGTTGCAGAGCGTATGGTTGAAATCCTTATAATTGTACGCAGGATCTATATGGGAGGCGAGCAGGAAAGCGACACCCCACAACGGCGGAACGAAGGAGAGCGCTTTTTTGACCGTTTCCAGCCCCGGATTGCCCATCGCGTTGACGACGAAATAAACGGCGCAGGGGAACAGCAGGGCGTACGATACGATCTGCGCGTAGCGGAATAAAGGAAATTGGATATTCTCCAGAATGACGTTCAGGTCAAACGAAATGAAAATGCTGACCGCCAGAAAAACAAAGCCGAGAAGCGCGCTCGTAAAGACGGAGCCCGAATGCTCCGCGGTATCGTGAGGCTTGAACGTGAAGCTTCTCAGGACGAACGCCGCAGTTGCAAGAAGAACCAAAACGAAAAACAGCGTCAATCCGATGGCTTCCAGCTGTCCGAAGGCTTCGACGGCGTATTCGTTGTTATAGGGGTCGTAATAACGCACCATCAGAACCGTTCTCCATACGGAGAGCGCGATGCCGGACAGGAAAGCAAGGATAAAATAGCAGGGCAAGACTTTTTTTATGCGCAATGTAAAGACACTTCCTTTTTATGAATTTGATTTTAGATTATTATATCACATAATTATGAAAAAAGTATATATAAAACAGAAAAATAAAAAAATATTTTCCGATGAAAATTTTGATTTCTTAAGAAAACTTAAGAAATTTCATGGGTATATATTAAGAATTGTATGGTACGATACGCACGGAGGTGAAAAAAATGAACGTGTTGGTTGTGGACGATGACAGAGAGATCGTGGAGAGCATAGGTATTTTTCTTTCGGGAGAGGGCTACGGCGTGCTGAAAGCTTACGACGGCTTGGCGGCGCTGGAGACGCTTGCCGAAAACGAGGTGCATCTGATGATCATGGATATCATGATGCCGAGGCTCGACGGCATACGGACCTTGATGAAGCTGCGGGAATCGAGAAATATCCCCGTGATCCTTCTTTCCGCCAAATCCGAGGACACGGATAAGATCTTCGGACTTGCCGCAGGCGCGGACGATTACGTGACGAAGCCCTTCAATCCTTCTGAGCTGATGGCGAGGGTAAAATCCCAGCTTCGGCGGTATACCACGCTCGGCTCCATTGGCAGACAGAACGGAGAGATCGTGATCGGTGGGCTCTGTATCAGCACGGAGAGCAGGACTGTCAGGGTAGACGGAGATCCCGTCAGACTGACACCCGTCGAGTACAAAATCCTGGAGCTTCTGGCAAGAAACAGAGGGCGCGTCTTTTCCGCAGAGGACATTTATTCCAACGTCTGGAACGAGCAGAACGCCGTTGGAGACGGGACGATCGCAGTACACGTCCGCCACATCAGGGAAAAAATCGAGATCAATCCAAAGGAGCCGAGATACCTCAAGGTGGTCTGGGGCATCGGCTACAAAATTGAGTAAAGGAGAATGTTGCATGAAAAAAATCGTATATTCCGCCGCGCTGAAATTGATGGCGGTGATCTTACTGATCGCAAGCGTGACGCTTGGCGTTCTGACGGTGAGCGAAGGGCTCATCGCGTATTTTGACGAGGAAAGGAGTATGTATTCCTTTGAAAGTGATTTCTCGGAATCGTGGTATCTGTCGCATCTGCTGAACGAGCCCGGAAACGCCGTTCTGAGCGCTTATATCAGCACGTTTCCGCGCGACGGGCACGGCGGCGATGCGACGCAGGGCGATTTGCCGGAGGAGGGATCGTTGGAAGCCAATATGCAAAAACGGTTCAGAAATTTTTATCTTTCCGACGAAGTCAACTATTACGTAAAATGGAATGATACCGTGCTGACCAACTGTGGCGCAACCTCTGCGGATGAACTGATGCAGGCAGAATATCACGCCTGCTTCCGCAGGGACGGCGAGGGCAGGGCCGAAAACGTGTCATCCGCCAAATATCTGTCGTTTACCGAAACCCTGGCGGAAGAAATGGAACGCTCCGACGGCGCGAGCACGCTGGTGGTCGCTTGCAGCATCAAGGAGGACACCGTCTTGAAATACAGAACGATGTGGGAAAAGCAGGAGGGGATCGTCATGGCGTCGTTCCGACGTACGCTGGCGTGTGCCGTCGCCGCTTTGCTCCTGCTGATTTATCTGATCTGCGTATGCGGAAAGGATCATAACGGCGAATATCGGAATCTGTGGATTGACGGCATTTGGGCGGAGGTCCATATCGCCGCGCTCGGCGGAAGCGGAATTGGTGCGACGGTGCTTTGTTTATTCGTGCTCGACGAGTATATATCGGGCAATTTCCCGTTTGATTGGGTGTATCCGCTTCTTGGATTTGCATCGGCGCTTGCCTCGCTGATCATCGTGACCTCTCTGCTTTCGTTGATCAGAAACATCAAAACGCGCAGATTGATGGAATCGAGCGTCGTTTTTTGTACGCTGAGATGGATTCTGAGAATGATCAAAGCCTTTTGTACGGCGGTGATCCGGTTGCTGTCGCAAAAAACGGGCGTCATCCTCATCGCCATGCTTTTCGTCTATACCGCTCTGATCGGCGCTTGCGGCGTGGCAATGACCGCTACGTTGGAATGGGTGATCGCGGGAATCCTTTTGTTTGCCATTGCCTGCTTTGTGATCGGGTATCGCGCAAAGGACCTTGAGGATATCCAAAAAGGCGTCCGCGAGGTACGCGGCGGCAACGTCTCGTATCAGATTCCCGCGCTGAAATGCGACGATATGAGAGCGTTGGCGGAAAATATCAACGGGATCGCCAAGGGACTTGACGAATCCGTTTCCGCGAAGATCAAAGCGGAACGGATGAAAACGGAGCTGATCACGAACGTTTCGCACGATCTGAAAACGCCGATCACCTCCATCATCAATTATACGGAGCTTTTATCGAACATGGAGGATCTGCCCGAGGAAGCGCGGGATTACGTTGCCGTCGTTTCCAAAAAGGCGGACAGATTGAAAACGCTGACGCAGGATCTCTTTGATATTTCCAAGGCGCAGAGCGGCAACGACGAAGCGGTTTTTGAAAAGCTCGATGCTTCTCTTCTGATCCAGCAAGCGCTCGGCGAGCACGACGGCGAAATTCAGTGCTCGGGACTGACCTTCTGCGTGGAAACGCCGGGAGAGCTGTATATTTCTGCCGACGGTCGCAAGCTTTCGCGCGTGATCGGCAATCTGATCCATAATATTCTCAAGTATACGATGAAAAATACGAGAGTATTTATCACAGCATCCGAAAAGGACGGGGAGGTGGAGCTGGTATTCAAAAATATTTCTGCGTATCCTCTGGATTTCGACCCGCGGGAGATCACGTGCCGATTCGTCCGCGGTGACGAATCGAGAACGGCGGAAGGAAACGGACTCGGTCTTGCCATCGCCAAAAGCTATACGGAGCTGTGCAACGGACGCTTTGAGATCGTCGTCGACGGGGATTTGTTCAAAGCGATCCTGACGTTTCCCCGGTATATCTGATGCCTTGCTCGCTATCATATCTTCGTCAAAAAACAAATCCCTTTGCCTGACGCGGACTTCCAATGCTCCGCTTTTCCGTAAATGTAAAAATATTGAGAAAAAAATGAATAAATGATGAAAAATCTTTACAAAATTACTTTTTCATTGTATAATGATTGGGAGAAATCGAGCAAGAATTTTTCGGAAAGGAATATTCAGAGAACATGAAAAAGAAATTTTGGATTTTTGCCGCGCTTGCAGTGGTGCTCGCGGTCGGCGCGATCGTCGCGATCGCGATGGGACCGTACGATGCGCGCGGTCTGGAATACGTTGTCAACGAGGACGGCGTGACCTGTACGATCACGGGGGCGGGAAGCTGTAGAGCGAGAAAGGTCCATATCCCCGAATATCTGGACGGTTACCGCGTGACCGCCATCGGTAAAAACGTATTTTATAATTACGGCATCTCCAAAAAGGATGCCGAGCAACACCGGGGGAACAGCAAACTGAAGGAGGTCACGATCCCCGATTCCGTGACGGTGATCGGCTCAGGCGCCTTTTACGGCTGTAATCAATTGAAATCGGTCAAGCTTCCCTCCGGACTCCAAACGCTCGGAACGGCGGCTTTCTATCATTGCACGGGCTTGCGCGACGTCGTTTTGCCCGATGGTCTGCAAAATCTGGGCGAGGCGGTTTTCTATAATTGTCAAAGTCTGGAGATCATAACGATTCCCGATTCCATCACCAAGATCGGACAGGGAATGTTTTACGATTGTAAAGCGCTGAAGGAAATCCATTTTTCCGATGACGTGACGGAAATCGGAAATCTGGCGTTTTACGGCTGCGCCTCCTTACGGGAAATGAGCATTCCCGACGGCGTGACCGAAATTGCGGATTGGCTGTTTGCGCATTGCGCATCTCTGAAAAAGCTCACGCTTCCCGACGGGATTACCCGCATCGGAGAAAGAGCCTTTTCCTCCTGCGTCAGCCTGGAGGAGATCCGTATTCCGAGCGGTGTGACGGAAATCAAAAATCATGCTTTCTATGAATGCAAGAAGCTCACCTCGGTCACGGTGCCCGATTCCGTGGAAAAGCTTGGCGTTTATGCGTTCAGCGACTGTCTGACGCTCACTTCGGTCACGCTTTCCCATTCCTTGACGGAGCTTGGCGACAGAACCTTTGACGGCTGTATCGCGTTGCAGGCGCTGACGGTGCCCGCTTCCGTCCAAAAGCTCGGCGTTGCCCTTCTGGCAAGCAGCGGCATCAAGACGCTTTCCTTCGAAGGAACCGTTTCGCAATGGAACGCCATGGAAAAGAACGGCAATTGGTATGCGGTCACGGAGCTGAAGGAGATCGTTTGCTCGGACGGTACGGTTGCCATTCGATCGGAAACCGCAGATTCTTAATATTGCAATTCCAGGACCTTCGGAACGTTTTCGTTCCGAAGGTTTTTTGTTCCATAGGAAATTGCGCAAAATCAAACTCGCCGTTTGCATTGTTGAGATACAAGCCAAACTTGGATAGGCGAGCACACAGCTTGCAGAGCAAGCAGTTTTCCAGCGGGCGTTGCCCGCTTTTTGTTCCGCGGAATTTTGTACAGAACCGTCCCGAAAACGGCGGATCCGCCATATAATAACGTGACGGGATTGTTTCCCGTCGCATTCATACCAACAAAGGGGTGATTTCTGTGGGGATCAAAGCCGTGAAATTCGGCGGCACCTCGCTCAGCCACGCGGAGCAGATGAGAAAAGCCGCGGAAATCGTTCGATCGGATAAAGAGAGGCGTGTCGTCGCGGTATCTGCGCCGGGTAAACGTTTTTCGGGGGATGACAAAATAACGGATTTGCTGTATCGGATGGATCAGGCGAAAACGACGGAAAAACGAAATGAGCTTTTTTCTTTGATCACGGGAAGATTGGACGACATCGTCGCTTCTCTCGGGCTTCCGCAGGACTTTTCGCGGGAGTATCGGGAGGTACTGATGACGGCGCGCGGGGCGGAGCTGGTCAGCAGAGGAGAATACTTCTGTGCGAAAATCTTTGCCGCCCTGATCGGATTTTCCTTCGCGGACGCCCGCGACGTGATTTTTCTGGATGAAAAGGGAGAACCCGATATGCCGAAAATCGAGAAAGCAATGCGCGCGCATTTGGAGCAGTACGGAAATATCGTGATTCCGGGCTTTTACGGCGCGGGGCCAAACGGCGAGACCGTTCTCCTTCCGCGCGGAGGCTCGGATATCACGGGCGCGATCGCGGCGGCGGCAGCCGATGCGGACGTATATGAGAATTTTACGGACGTGAACGGCTTTCTTCTGGCAGATCCCAAAACGGTGGCATCACCGAGAACCGTGAGGGAGCTTTCTTACGAGGAATTGCGTCGGCTCTCCTCGATGGGCGCTTGCGTTCTGCATTCCGATTCCGTTCTGCCTCTGAAGGCGAAGGAGATTCCCGTCCTGATCCGCAACACCAACGATCCCGACGGCGAATATACCCGCATTTGCGCGAAAAAAACGGAACGCGCCGTCAGCGGCATCGTCGGACAGCGGGGGTATCTGCTTTTTTCTGTCTATCTGACGGGAATCGGAAAAAATCTGGCGGATTTTCACCGCCTGCTCGGCATTTTCGAGGCCTATACCTCGAACGTATATTCTACGCCGCATACGATCGATGCGGTCGGCGTTCTCGTGTACGGCGACGATATCGGCGGCAGAAAAGAGGATATTCTGCGGGATCTTTTTGAGAAGCTTTCTGCGGAAGCGGTGACGGTCACAGCGGATATGGCTCTGCTCTCCGTCGTGGGAGAGGGGCTTTCCTCCGAAACGGCGCGCATGATTCTGCAAACGATGGCGGAGATCGGCGCGGAGCCGCTTCTCGTGGACGGCGGCGCTGACCGCATGGGCGTTACGGTGGGCTTTGACGAGCGGTATCTGACATTGCTCATTCATCGGCTTTACGAAAAAACGGTCTGATTTTTTTGTTCGGAAAACCGATCTTCGGTTTTCCGAATTTTGATTTGGTAAAAATTCCCTTCTATTACATTTTTTTCAAAAATAATTGACAATTTTTTCTATATACTGTATAATAAAAACAGAACCACCGCGCATACGGCGCAGGCTTTTTTGTACCATAGGAAATTGCGCAAATTCGACCTCGCCGTTTTGTATTGTTTGAATACAGGCTAAACTGCGGTAGGCGAGAAACTTCCTGCGGGCGTTGCCCGCTTTTTTGAAAAAACGGTTCGGCACACCGATATGCGTAATTCAAAGCAAAGGAGATGAAAAAATGAAAAAATTGATTTGTTTGACGTTGGTATTCGTCCTGATTCTGACGGCGTTTGCAGGCTGCGGAAAAAAGCCGGGAGGAGACCTGAATACGGACGAGGGTATGCAAAATCCGGGAAACCAGGATCGGCCCGGCGGGCAGAAGCTTCCGATCGTCGGACTTGAGGCGGCAAAGCTTCTGTTGGCGGAGGAACGCCTTCACGCGGAGGCGCTTGGTGAAAAGAAGGATATTTTTGACAACGGATCTGCCGTCATGCAGAATCTGGCGGCAAGGGCGATCGCCAATCTTTCCGTTACCGTCCCTCAATCGCGCCTGAAAACCGAGGTGATGACGCTGGAATCCGGATATACCTTTCCCATCATGAGGCTGGAGGGAGAGGACTATAAGGACGGCAGTCTCGGCGACGAGAAGCAGAATATCGGAAAAGCGGAGGTCGTCGGCGATACCGTCGAATGGAGCGAATTCGGCGAAGTCAGTAACAGCTACGAATATTTCCTGAATCTGACCAATAATATCGTCGTTTCCGCAAACATTGCGGCGGATATGATCGCTTTTACCAAGAAGAATATCCGTATCGTTGACAAATGGGTCAAAATGGGGCAGGACGTTTATTATCTGCGCGTGCAGGAAAACGAGGAGCTGCTCTGCCGTTACGACGAGTTCAACGATATTCTGGACGTTTGCCGCCGCTACCGTAACGAAGCGGGCAAGGACGTATACGAGCTTTACCGCAAAAACGGCGGACACGAGGAACGCATGACCTATATCCCGGGTGAGCGGTACGAGCTTTCGATGGACAACGTTTATTTTACAGCCGATTTTTCCAAGGGATATTGGGAAACCTACGTTCTGGGGGATATGCCCACCTATTACAATATTTCCTATATGATCATGAAGGACGATATCTGCTTTGAGGTTGCGTACGATCCCGTTTCGGGAGAGCACAACTTTATCAAAATCATCAGCGCAGACAAGCGGACGGATATCGTATTTATCAGCGAGAATGAAGATACGAGCGATCTTATGCTTCAGCTCTGCGCGTTTGACGGTGTCGTGAAGGTGACCGCGCCCAAGGCGGATGCAGGCTTCGGAGAGGACTATATCTACGTGCAGAATCCCGAAAATCTGAAGCTTCATACGGCAAACGGAAGCATCGTTACCACGGGAAGATCCGCAGACGGAAACGTGCGGATCGGCGGCGTCAACGTCGGCTCCTACGCTTACGGATACAGCGCGGAGCTGTATCTTTCCGTCATCGGCAAAAATCATGAGGAGCGGCTTGGATATCTGAAGGCGTATCTTGCGGAGATCGGGCTGGTCTGCCGCCGCGATATCGACACCGTATTCAACGGCATCCAAAGAGCTTACGTGGAGATCGAGGGGCTGATCCAATTCTACAAATGGAACGGCTTCGTCGTTACCACAGAGGAAAATATCCGCGCGGCTCTGGAAGCGGAAAAGGCGCGTTTTACCGAAATGGAAAATTACTATATCACACTGAAGAGCGATGAAGTGATTGAGTTTGACCGATTTACAGAATCGGAGTATGAATTGCTCGTCAACTTTGCTCCCGTGACCGCGTCAGACGTCAGAAACGCCGTCGTTGATGGCATTTCGATTTCCGTTGAACATATTTCCCTGACGATCGACGATACGACGCTGATCGTGAAGGATGAGCCTTACCGCGTCGTCCTTGCGCTGGCTGCGGCAAACGGCTCTCTCGTTCACGTCGGGCAGGAGGGAGAATCCGCTTCGCTTTACGGCGGAGAAGGAAGCTTTACCGCCTCCGCAAGCAATATCCGCCTGACACTGCCCGTGCTGGGCGCGGGTGAATACCGCGTCGTTGCTTATATCGCAACCGCTGACGGCATTCGTTCCTCGGGATATATTCCCGTTGCGTTTACGTCCTCTCAGCCCCTCACGGCGATCCGCGCGGACGATATGATGATCACGGCGACCGCCTCCGGGCAGGGACTGACCGTGACCTATACCGAGCAGGTTGACGTTTACCTTGAAATTTCCTCTGCGGAGACCCTGGACTATACCGCGTTTGCCGAGCTTCTCCGCGAAGAAGCGTTCCGTTACGGTATGCCCGATCTGACGCTGGTCGAGGTCCGGAACGGCGATTCTTATACGGCGCTGACGGGAACGGAAACGGCAATGGCGGACGGTACTTACCGTCTTTCGTACAGCCTGGAAAACGGCGAAAGCAAGCAGAACGGTTATATTTACGTAAGATTCTCTCAAACGGGAGAAGCTGCGGCTTGATTCTATGATGAAAAGGTATCCTGCTTTGGGTGGGATACCTTTTTTGGGAAAACGCAGTTGCTCCGGGAATTTTTGCATGCCCTATTGAAAAATCGCTCCATTTATGGTAAAATATAAACGTGATTTCAAGAAAGAAAGGTGTTTTTTATGACGATGGCATACTTCTGGGAAACCACGGGAAGCATCAAAAAGGGCGTCGGCTTCAAGCATTTTGACGGGACGCATATCTTCTGGCTCGTGATCTTGGCGCTGACCGTTGCCATTTGCTCTTACTGCTATCGCAGATGCGGAGAGATCGGACGGAAGCGCTTCCGCTTTACCGTGGCAGGTCTGATCTTTGCCGACGAGATCGCGAAATGGATCATGCTTCTTTCCACGGGACTCTGGACGATGAACTATCTCCCGTTCCACCTTTGCACGATCAATATCTTCGTGATCGCGGTACATATCTTCAAGCCCTATAAGGTTCTGGATAACTTCCTTTATATGATCTGTATTCCCGGCGCGTTGGCGGCGCTTGCGTTCCCCTCGTGGACGAAGCTCCCCATTCTCAATTTTATGCATATCCACTCCTCCACGATCCACATCCTTCTCGCGCTCTATCCCATTATGCTTACCGTCGGCGGTGACATCAAGCCCAGAGCACGACAGATCTGGAAATCTCTCGTCATGCTCGTTTGTATGGCGATCCCCGCCGTTGTCGTGAATACGCTCACGGCAGGAACGAAAACCCCCACGAACTATATGTTTCTTGCCAAAGCGCAGGCGCCGCTTACCGTATTTGAGGATCTTTTCGGAAATCACCTCTGGGGCTTCCCGATCCTGATCGCGGCGATCCTGATCGTCATGTACGTCCCCATCGAGATCTACCGCTACGCGATCAAAAAGCGGGCGGCGGATCGTCGCTGACGGTTGCTTGCCTGTCTAAGATTGATCCGTGTTCAAATCATGCCAAACGGCGAGGTCTCGGAAGCGTTCGCGCCGCGTTGCGCTTTTCGTAACAGGCAGTCTTTCGTATAAAAAGAGAACATTTCCTTTATAAGAAAAAGAATTTCGCATAAAATTTCGCTTTTTTCTTACTTTTGTCTTTACTTTTTGAAAAAACGGTGGTATCATATATATGAAAATCTAAAAACACGGAGGTATAAATCCCATGGCAAGAAAAAAGATTTCGATGGATGGTAACCAGGCTGCGGCGCACGTATCTTATGCGTTCACCGAGGTTGCTGCGATCTATCCCATTACACCTTCCAGCCCTATGGCTGAATTTACCGATACATGGTCTGCAACCGGACTTGAAAATATGTTCGGCGACCGCGTAAAGGTTATGGAAATGCAGTCCGAAGCAGGCGCTGCAGGTGCCGTTCACGGCTCTCTCGTTGCAGGTGCTCTGACTACCACCTACACCGCTTCTCAGGGTCTTCTTCTCATGATCCCCAATATGTTCAAGATGGCAGGTGAACTCCTTCCCGCCGTTATCCACGTTTCCGCTCGTAACGTTGCATCCCACGCCCTCAACATCTTCGGCGAACACAGCGACGTTTACGCTTGCCGTCAGACGGGCTTTGCTATGCTCGCTGAATCCAACGCGCAGGAAATCATGGACCTCGGTGCCGTTGCTCACCTTTCCGCTATCAAGGGCAGAGTTCCCTTCCTCAACTTCTTCGACGGTTTCCGTACTTCCCACGAAATCCAGAAGATCGAGGTCTGGGACTATGAAGATCTCGAAAGCATGATCGACAAGGACGCTGTTGCCGCATTCCGCGCACGCGCTCTCAATCCTAACCACCCCGTTCTCAAGGGCTCCGCTGAAAACGGTGACATCTTCTTCCAGCACAGAGAAGCATGCAACCCCTACTACGATGCTGTTCCCGGTATCGTTGAGGATTACATGAACCAGGTTAACGCAAAGATCGGTACCGATTACAAGCTCTTCAACTACTACGGCGCAGCCGATGCTGACCGCGTGATCATCGCAATGGGCTCCGTTTGCGACACCGTTGAAGAAGTTGTTGACTACCTCAACGCGAAGGGCGAAAAGGTTGGTCTGATCAAGGTTCGTCTGTACAGACCCTTCTGCGCTGACAAACTCATCGAAGCAATTCCTTCTACCGTTACCAAGATCGCCGTTCTCGACAGAACCAAAGAACCCGGCGCTCTCGGCGAACCCCTCTACCTTGACGTTGTTACCGCTCTCGCTCAGGGCGGCGTAAAGGCAACCGTAGTCGGCGGCCGTTACGGTCTCGGCTCCAAGGATACCACGCCCGCTTGCATCTTCGCAGTTTACAACAACCTTGCAAAGGATGCTCCCAAGAACGGCTTTACCATCGGTATCGTAGACGACGTTACCGGTCACTCTCTCGAAGAGGTTGCTGCTCCCGACACGGTTCCCGCAGGCACCATCTCCTGCAAGTTCTGGGGTCTCGGCGGCGACGGTACCGTAGGCGCAAACAAGAACTCCATCAAGATCATCGGTGACCACACCGACAAATACATTCAGGCATACTTCCAGTATGACTCCAAGAAGACCGGCGGTGTAACCATTTCTCACCTCCGCTTCGGCGACGCTCCCATCAAGTCCACCTACTATATCACCAAGGCAAACTTCGTTGCTTGCCATACCCCCGCTTATATGCTCAAGGGTTACAAGATCGTCAACGACGTTAAGCCCGGCGGTACCTTCCTTCTCAACTGCCAGTGGACGCACGAAGAGCTTGATCACGTTCTCTCCGCTGAAACCAAGAGATATATCGCGAACAACGATATCAAGTTCTACACCGTAAACGCAATCGACATGGCAAAAGCCATCGGTATGGGCAAGAGAACCAACACCATTCTCCAGTCCGCGTTCTTCAAGCTCGCTAACATCATGCCCATCGACGAAGCCGTTGACTACATGAAGTACATGGCGAAGAAGTCCTACCTCAAGAAGGGCGAAGCTGTCGTAGAAATGAACTACAAGGCAATCGACGCCGGCGTTGACGCGCTCCAGCAGGTCGTTATTCCCGAATCCTGGAAGACCGCTACCGATGACAAGGCTCCCGAGGCTGCTACCGGTACCCGTCCCGAACTCGTTGAATTCGTTAACAACATCGTTATCCCCGTAAGCAAGATGCAGGGTGACTCTCTCCCCGTATCCACCTTCGCGAAGCTCGCTGACGGTCAGCTTCCTCAGGGCGCTGCCGCTTACGAAAAACGCGGTGTTGCCGTTGACGTTCCCGTATGGCACCCCGAAAACTGTATCCAGTGTAACAACTGTGCGTTCGTATGTCCTCACGCTGCGATCCGTCCTTACGCAATGACCGCAGAAGAAGCTGCTAACGCTCCCGCAGTTACCAAATTCGCTGCTAAGCCCGTCGTTAAGACGAACTATAAGTTTACCATGGCAGTATCTCCCCTTGACTGTATGGGCTGTACGCTCTGCGTTAAGGCTTGCCCCGTAAACAACAATCCCAAGCTCGGCACCGCAATCGAAATGACCTCTCTCGAAAGCCAGAGAGAACAGCAGGCTGCTTTCGATTACGCTGTCGCAAACGTTTCCGAGAAGAAGGAACTCATCAACACCACCATCAAGGGCTCTCAGTTCAAGCAGCCTCTGCTTGAGTTCTCCGGCTCCTGCGCAGGTTGTGCTGAAACCTCCTACGCTCGTCTCGTAACTCAGCTCTTCGGTGAAAGAATGTACATTGCCAACGCAACCGGTTGTTCTTCCATCTGGGGCGGCTCTGCTCCTTCTACTCCTTATACCGTTAACCGTGAATCCGGCCGCGGTCCCGCTTGGGGTAACTCCCTCTTCGAGGACAACGCTGAATACGGTCTCGGTATGATGCTCGCGCAGAAGACCATTCGCGAAAGACTCCTTGCCAAGACCAAGAAGGTTCTCGAAGGCTGCTGCGCTACCGACGAACTCAAGGCTGCTGCTCAGGCTTGGGTTGACACCTACAACAACGGCGTTGAAAACGACAAGGCTACCACTGCATATATCGCAGAGCTCGAAAAGGCTGAATGCGATACCTGCAAGGAAATCCTCGCTGAAAAGGACTACCTCTCCAAGAAATCCATGTGGATCTTCGGTGGTGACGGTTGGGCTTACGATATCGGCTTCGGCGGTCTCGACCACGTACTCGCTTCCGGCGAAAACGTAAACATTATGGTATTCGATACCGAAGTTTACTCCAACACCGGCGGTCAGGCTTCTAAGGCTTCTCAGATCGGTCAGGTTGCACAGTTCGCTGCCGCAGGTAAGGCGATCAAGAAGAAAGACCTCGCTAACATCGCAATGTCCTACGGCTACGTATACGTTGCACAGATCGCAATGGGCGCTGATATGAATCAGACTCTCAAGGCGATCACCGAAGCGGAAGCTCACAACGGTCCTTCCATCATCATCTGCTACGCTCCTTGTGAAATGCACGGTCTGAAGGGCGGTATGACCAACTGCCAGATCGAAATGAAGAAGGCTGTTGAAGCAGGCTACTGGCAGCTCTTCCGCTACAACCCTGCGAACGAAAACGCTCTCACGGTTGACAGCAAGGCTCCCACCGCAAGCTACATCGACTTCATCAAGAGTGAAACCCGTTACAGCCGTCTCGCTCAGCAGTTCCCCGACAGAGCGGCTACGCTCTTCGCAGAAGCTGAAAAGCAGGCTAAGAACAAGTACGAACGTCTTGTTAAGCTCGGCGAGGTTTACTCCAAATAATATAGTCCCTTTATCGGTCATCCGATAATATCAATGAACGGTGCAGCCGCAAGGTCGCACCGTTCATTTCAAATTACGTGATAAAAAGGAAATGACCATGAAAAAATACGAAGCGATTTTATTTGACCTCGACGGCACGCTACTGCCGATGGACAACGATCTTTTCATCAAGACCTATCTCGGTCTGCTCGCAAAAAAAATGGCGCCCCTCGGCTACGAAAAGGAGCTTCTGATCTCCTCGCTCTGGAAGGGAACGGGCGCGATGTTCAAAAACGACGGAAAGCAAACGAACGCGGAGGTCTTCTGGCAGATATTCGCCGCCGTATTCGGCGAGCGGATTCGCGAGGATATTCCGAAGTTCGACGCCTTCTACGAGAACGAATTTCATCAGACGGCGGCGATCACCTTCCCGACCGCGCTGGCGCAAAAGGCGGTCGATCTCGCAAGAGAAAAGGCGGACAAGGTCATTCTCGCCACCAGCCCCGTTTTTCCCAAGGTAGCCGTGCTTTCCAGACTCTCGTGGGCAAAGGTTTCTCCCGACAGCTTCGATTGGATCACCACCTACGAAAATTCCACCTTCTGCAAGCCGAATCCCGCCTATTATACGGAGATCGCCGAAAAGATGAATCTTGATCCCTCCCGTTGCTTGATGATCGGCAATAACGCCGAGGAAGACGTGAAGCCCGCGAAGAGCGTCGGCATGGACACCTTCCTGCTGACGGACTTTCTTATCTGCGAGGGCGCGCTTCCCGAAACGCCCTCGGGTAGTTTTTCCGATCTGATCGGCTTTCTCGGCGCGCTGTAAATTTCGTCACCCAAAAGCATCACAACAGAAAAGAGAGTACGTTTCGGCACGTGAAAAGCCGATTATATGATTCGGTAAACGAAAATATCCCCCGGTACGGTGAATGCGTTCACTGCCGAGGGATATTTTTTTAAAATTATAGGAAATTACGAAAAATCAACCTTGCCGGAGGGGGCGGCGATCAGCCGTTGCCGTTTTTATAAGGTACTCTGGCGGAGGGAACGGAGCCGGATGCCGAATCAATATGGACGCTCTGATCGTCAAAGAAGATATGCGCGCCGAACGCCTTCAGCACCTCCGTTTTGGCAATTCCGCCGAGAAAGAAAACCTCGTCGATTCTCACGTTCCACGCCCGAAGCGTCAGAATGACCCGCTCGTGCGCGGGCGCGTTTCTCGCGGTGACCAGAGCGGTCCGGATCGGCGCGGTATCCTTTGGGAAGCGCTGCTGAATGATGGAAATGGTTTTGAGCAATTTTGCGAAGGGGCCTTCGGGCAAAGGATTTTTCGCGTTCTCCTGCTCGTGTGCCTCAAACGCGCGTAAGCCCTTTTCTCGGTAGATTCGCTCCGCCTCGTCGGAAAAGATCACGGCATCTCCGTCGAAGGCGATACGGATCTGACGGACGTCGTCGTCCGCGCGGATGGGAAGCGGTGTCTGACTGCAAATGATGCCGGCGGCAATATTGGCATCGATCGCTTCCTGCACGTCTCTCTCGTTGGCAGACAGAAAAAGATCCGTCCGAAAGGCGTTGAGATACGGCGAAATGGGCGCGCCGCCAACCAGCGCGGCTCTGCTGACGTTCAGCCCGTAATGCTCGATGGAGTTGAAGATCCGCAGACTCGTATCGGCGCTGTTTTTGGACATAACGATGATTTCCGTCAGATCATTTCCGTCCGCATTCAGATTTTGCAGAGCCTTGACCAGCGGAAAGGCTGTGCCCGGCTTCAGAATTTCTTTTTCACGTTCGATCTGATAGGCGGAATACGCTTCCAGACCTTCCTCCTCGAAAATCCGATTCTCCGCTTCCAGATCAAACAGAGCGCGGGAGGATACGCCGATGACCAATTTGTCGTCAAGCTTTAAAGGCAAGATCATCACCTCGTTTCAAAAAAACTTTTATGAAAACCAGAATCTGATTTTTCCGTCCGTACACGTGATCACGTGGATAGACGAGGATTTTTTCCATTCATCTCCCAACGTCACCGTTTTCCATTGCGCGGCAGAGCCGAGGTATCGGATATTTTTCAGACTCCTACAGCCGGAGAAGCATTCGTTGCCAATGCTTGCAACGGAATGCGGGATCACGACTTTCCTGAGCTTCCCGCAATCGACGAACGCCCTTTCGCCAATCTCCGTAACCGTATCCGGGATCACCGCCTCCGTCAGGGAGGCACAACGGTAGAATGCAAACGCGCCGATGCCCATCGCGGCGCTCGGAAGTCTGACGCTCACGAGACTCTTGCAACCGAAGAACAGACCGTTCTCAATCGTGGTGACGGCATTTGGGATCACCGCGTCCGTCAGACGCTCACAGCCCTCGAAAGCCCTTTCGCCGATGCCCGTGACGGAATCGGGGATCACGATGCTCTCCAGATCTCCACAACCGCAAAACGCGCCGTTTCCGATACGGGTAACGGAGTGCGGAACGGAAAAAGAAGGCTCTTTTTTATTTGCCGCGTAATGAAGAAGCGTTTTTCCGTCTTTGGTATACAGATTGCCGTCGACGGAGCGATATTTCGCATGATCCTGCGATACCGATACCGCGCCGACGCCGTTCAGCGCGCGGTCACCGATCCGTGTGACGGAATCGGGAATCACCAAATCCGTCAGGCTGACGCAATCCTCGAACGCCTTGGTGCCGATCGTCGTGACGGAATCGGGGAGCGTCAGACTCGTCAGCCTTCTGCAACCTGCGAACGCCCACGCCTCGATGCTCGTCACGGAGGGCGGAATGACCGCGCTCGTCAGATTCCTGCAATCGGAAAACGCGCATTTGCCGATGCTTGTGACGGAATCGGGAATCACCACGCTCGTAAGCTGTGCTTCAAAATTCGAGACGGCGAGACCGAAGCGATGCTTTTTGTCGCTGCCGACGGCGGTGACCCGATACCCGTCGATCGTATCGGGAATCACGAGGTCGGTATCCGTGCAGGTGCCGCGTCCCTTGATCGTGCAGGTCTTGCCATCCTCATTGACCTTATATCGCAAGCCTTGGGAGGCTTTTCGGATCGGGAGCGAGGGAATTACTTCCTGATCGACGTACGCGCCGCATCGGATGCATAGCTTTGCCCTCCGCCCTTCCTTTCCGGGCGCGGGGGCTTCGACCGTTTCCCATTCGCCGCTCGTCACGTGTCCGTGGCAGAGGATCGGGCGCATTTCCTTTTCTCCGCAGCGGCAAACGCGCTCGTACAGACCGTCCTCGGTGCAGGTTGCCTTTTTCGCAACGCGCCAATCACCGAAGCTATGACCCGTAGCGGGGATGATGCGGACCTCCTTCAGCACGGTCCCGCATTTTTCACAGTGGGAGCTTTCCGTCCATCCCGGCTTGGTACAGGTCGGCGCCTGTGCGGGGATCACGATGGGAACGTGATGGCAGACCGCGCCGTTTTCCGCGTCTGCTTTTTCATGCTTTTCAACGGACGGCGTATCCGCCAGAAGCTCCTCGATTCTGGAGAAAAGAAGCGTGGAGAACAGTTGGCTTCCCGCATCGAAGCCTTGCAGAGCGGAAAGCGCGCCCGGCAATTCCGAGGGCTTGAAGCCTTTGTAAACGACGAGCAGAGAGCCCTGCTTCTTTTTTCCCTCGCGCATCCGCTTCAAATATCGGGTCCATTCGTTTTTGACCCACGTGGCGCGGATGTATTCGGGTCTGGAGCCGTAAACCAGCATGATCTTCGCCGTCGAAAGCGCGCCGTAGATATACGGCTCGTATTTCTCGCCCGCCTTGTCACGCAGGCTTTCGCGGCTGAAAAATACGCGGTAGCCTCTCTCCCTGAGATGGAAATAAAGCTCCTGCATGGCAACGCTGTCGTCGGTGCGTGCCAAGCCGTTCTCGCCGTCGCTGTCCTTATAGGAAATGAAAATATCGTAGGGTGGCTCCTTGCTTGCCTTTTCCACCCATTCCTTGCGCACGCGCTCGATATACGCCGCGTGACCGCGGAATACGGCGCGGTTCTCCTCGTCGGCGTACGCCATTGCCTTTTGGTAATCCGAGGATTCGTATACGCTCTCGATGGATGCCGCGTAGCAGGTGGGAATACGGCTCCCGTCGTAATCTTCCTCGTACTTGATGCCGTATCTCGCGAGCAGGCGTCCCCAATAGGCTTGCGCATTGTTCGGGTGTCGGCGGATGAGGTCGTCAAACTCCTGTTCCGCTTCGGAAAAATCCGCCAGACGGAGCTTCTGGCAAGCCGAAGTCAGTAGGATCGTCTCTTCATTTGAAATATTTTTCGGCATATACGTGCCGCAATACGCGCAGACCGTCCTGCCCTTCCGCTCTATCAGCTCGCCGCCGCAGTTAAAACATATATTCCGGTTCATGATTTTCCTCCGCGTAAATTTTATTGGATATCTTATTGTAACACAAAGCGCCGAAAAAGAAAAGAGCAAACGACGATATTTTCTGCGGTAACAGCATTTACTTTTTTATCAAATATGAAAAATCGTATCTTTTGCATATCCGATCAATTCCATCCCTGCTGCTTTTCAACAACGAAAAGTTTATATTTCATATTCCGCCCGAGATCCTTCGCTATGCCTCGACCTTCCGTGTCATTCTTGAGCGAAGCGAAGAATCCCGAAGATCGAGGCTTTCCCGAGGATGACACGGGCGGGGAAATCAAATCAGGTTTTGATTGTTATAAGGTACTGCGGCTAACACAAAAAGCCTCGGATCACCGAGGCTTTTTGTGTTAGAGAGGATTATTCGAAAATGAAAGATTTCATCATCCAGAGATTGAAATGAAGCTGATTTTCATCGTTTGCATATTCCGCGGGGATCAGAGGCTCATAATCGTGAACCACTTCCTTATAGGATACGGCAGCGGCGCCGCCGTTGACGGTGACCGTGCAATTGCTGTGAATCATAATGGAATATACTTCATCCGTCAGCTCGTAGGTTCCCGTAAAGTTTTCGTCCGAGATGGTAAAGGACTTGGCGCCCTCGCTCTTGATCTCAAGATAGATGAAAGCGCGTTCATCCGATTTCGTTACCGTCAGAACATTATCCTGCGCGGCAGTCAGAATGGAAAGTGCAATATTTTTCTTTTCGCCCTTGCCGAAATAATATTCGTCGTTCACGAACGTCATTTCGGGAGAATATTTCTTCAGGGCATAAACCGAGTTCAGGTCGTAAATGCGGTATTCGGCATCGCCGTTTTCGTTGACGACGTATACCAGAGCGTCGTCGTAGGGAAGCTTGACGATATTCTGCTTGCCCTGGAGGTTCACGCTGGCGTTCGGTCTTACCACGCTACAGCAAAGGAAGATCACGAGGGAAGCCGCGAGAATATGAAGCGCGCCCTCTGCGGGAGAAACGGAATGAACCTTTTTCGAAGCCATACGGACGGAGAGGAAGCGGCAAACGGGAACGAGCGTGACCGCCAGATCAAAGAGAGCCAGCGCGAAAACAGCCGCGTAAACGTAAGCCATTTTGAGTCCGAGCGCGGAGGTTGCGAGCACGAGCACGGGAATGACGATGGGGAAATACAGCGCCGTGACCAGAAGCTCGGGGTGATATTTTTCGATCTGCTTTTCGGGGAACAGCGTGATCAGAAGCTCGATCGCGGTCAGCAAAATGCCGGTGAAGATAAAGAGATAGCTTGCATCCGGCAAAGCGAAGGAAACGGCAATACCGAGAACGGCGTGGAGATACGCGAACGCGCGCATAAGGTCTCTGCCCTCGATCTTCAGCCATTTGCAGGAGAAGTGCGCGGCAAGCACGGTCATCGCAAGCGTCAGAACGCCGATGCCGATGACGATCGCCGTATTGGAGTACATGACCGTACCGACCATTTGAATATCAATGACACCGAAGAGGACGGCGATCCATTGGAAAACGAAATAGCAAACGAAGGCGGCGCCTGCGCTGAGCGCGAGAGCGGCAACGATGCCGATATACGCCTTCGCGGTCTTTTTGAAATTCTTCTGTTTTTTCACAGCGCCGAGCACGATATTGGCAAGGAGGAGCAAAATACAGATCACCGCAAGCACGATGACGGTCACGTGATTATAAATCACGGTGGAAATATTCAGATAGGAGAAGAAGATCGCAGATTCCTTCGCGTCGTAGAGATCGGAAAGCTCGTAATTGCCAAGCTTTTCGATCAGGGCATCGACGATCTGCGCCTGCTGGGACAGATAGACGGCGCCGACGTTTTCCACACTGTCGTTCTGGGTATGATAATCTTCGCCGCCGTTGATATTCGCCATATTCAAGCCCTGATAGATGCTCTTGAAGGTGGTGAAGTCCGTGGAGTTGGGCATGACCTTATAAACGAAGGTCGCAATGGAGCAGGTAAAGAGAGAGCGGTTGACCTCGGAGAAAAGCTTTACGGTATTATAGTTGTTTTCGGCAGTTTCAAACATGATGACCGTACCGCTCGTACCGCGGGATTCGAGGTTGGTCACGAATTTGACGCGGTTCAGCACGTCGTTGAAGCCCTTGAACGCATAATCGTGCGGGCCTGCGCCTTCAAAAGCCTCCGGTCCTCTGAGCGCTTCAGATCCGAAAAGTCCGACTTCTTCGCCGTTGACGAAGCAGAACAAAAGATCGTTTTCATGCGTATAGCCGTTTTCTCTCTGTTCGAGATAATAACGGATCGCTTCCAGCATGGTTGCGCAAGCGACGGTATCGTCGGAAGCGCCGGGACCCATGGGAACGGAGTCCGTATGAGCCATGAACATGATCGCCTCTCCGCTCTTGTTTTCGGCGTTTGCGGGAATGTGGACGATGACGTTGCTGAGTTCAAAATCCTGATAGTGGATCACGCCATCCTTTTTTACGACTACGCCCTCTTCGACAAAGTCCTGTACGTAGTACGCGGGCTCTTCGACGGTATCCCAGCCGACAAGCCCGTATGCATCCAGAACGGAAACGATGTAATCAATTCCCGCACGGTTGGCTTCGGGATGGAAAATGGAATGCGTGCCGTTCCCGGCAATATTTTCGACGTGCTCCATCATCTGATCCTGATCAAAATCGGTCTGCTTTCTGAATTCGCAGGTATCCAGAATGGATACGGCGAACAGAACGCAGAGAACAAGACTCAGAATGGAGGTCGTGATTTTTTGCGTTTTGCTCATAAGATAACTCCGTTTCTGTTTTTCAACAATTTTGTTTTTGTTGTTATTACAACAAGTTTATTATACCACATATATCCGCTAAAGTCAACGAATTTCATCGGATTTCAGAAATATTTTTTCGATTTCGGCAATTTTTCCCATAACAAATGCCCGAAAGAACCGTTTTCGTTCTTCCGGGCGTCCTGGATTATGCAAATAAACGGGATTTAATCATCGGAACGGAGCGTATATTTTTCGTTGCCCCTGACGGTCAGCGTATGCTCGTCATCCCATCTGACCGTGCATTCCTCGACGGATTCCGGCAAAGAGAGATAGAGGACGGTATGCTTGCCGTCGCGCTCCGCGCGCGCCGTAATGTCGCCGTTTGCCGTCGGAACGGTCGCCTCCGCAAAGTCGAGCAGATCGAGATTCGGCGCAACCGTAATTTTACGGAAGCCGTCGTCCTCGGGACGGATACCGACGATCCACGCGGGAAGCTGCCATGCGGGAGACGAGGTCCAGCCGTGGCAGAAGCTACCCGATGCATCGTAATAATGCGTCGCGTTCATTTCGGGCACGTCCAGACGCTCCCAGCAGGTACGGCTGTCCGCATCCAGCATTTTGCCCCACGCCGAGGAAACGTCGCGCAGAGCCTCGCGGGTATAGCCCTTTATGAACATGGATTCTATACGCCACGCCATCGCAAAGCCGAGCGCGGGCATGACCGAGCGCATCATGCGCTGCATACCGATCTCGTCCTCCTTGCCGGCGAGGATCGCAAAGGGCGTTACGTATTGGGAAATATCGCAGAATTTCTGTCTCTTCTGATCGAGATACTGCGCGCGCGGCGCGTTGTAATAATGCTCGCTGATATGCGCGTCCAGACGGGCTTCGATTTCCTTTGCCCATGCGGCTTCTTCCGCGTTGCCCGCTCTTTCGGAGAGACGGGAAAGCGCCTGCATGGAAGCGAGAAGCTCGAGCAGCAAAGCGCCCTTGGAGGAGAAGCAGTTTTTCGGATTCATCGTGCAATCCGTCAGGATCGTATAGTTGAGACCGTACGCATCGCGCTTTTGCAGATAATCGTCGATGTACCATTTTCCGGGCGTTTCCAGGTCGGCGAGCGACAGAAGGAATTTCGCCGCGCTGACGGCGCTGGGCATGATCTCGGGCAGAATGGAGGCATCGCCCGTCAAACGAACGTATTCCTCGATGGAAAGAATATAATCGCACATATAGTTGAGAATGCACCATTTGTTCTGACCGTCACCGGGAATGTTCGGCATATAAGAGATGGCTTTGTCGGGTCCGTGCTGCTCCGCGCCGCCTCGCGCCGAGC
The DNA here is from genome assembly GCA_017412045.1 of Clostridia bacterium. GTDB lineage: Bacteria > Bacillota > Clostridia > Oscillospirales > CAG-272 > QALR01. Next base: position 3,901 of record JAFQOX010000041.1, on the reverse strand, counting down.
AAGCGGGAAGCGCGCCGCATTCGTATTGGCTGTCGCGGATCATCAGCAGACTCTTTCTCGCAAGCGACGCGTCGCCCGTCAGATAATAGGCGCTGAGGAAGGTCACGCGGTAGTCCCCGATCCAGAGGAGTCCGTCGCGCTTGACGCCGTCCTCGTAGAAATTCTGCATACAAGCCTTCGCCGTCGCCGCGGAAATATCCCAGATGCGGTTGAGCCTTTCGTCACTGCAACGGAAAAGCCCTCTCTGCTCCACGGGGTAATTTCCGTTTTCCGCGGATACGGAATATACGGTCACGTCCTCCTCGCTCTGCGCGCTGAGGGAAACGAAACGGAAGCCTCGTCTGCCGCGGCTGATGAGGGTATGCTTACCCGCCTCCAGCTCGTATTCGTCATATACGAGCTTGTACCACGAGCAGGCGAGCGGATCGTTGCGCTGTGCAAGCGCCGCATCTTCATCATAGTTCACGCGAATACGCGCGGGCGCGTCGCAGGACACCTCGACGGTCAGACCGCCGACGATCTCCGCGTCGAAATCCAGAAGCAGGGAAGCCTCCCCGAAGCCGCCGAGCAAAACAGCTTTTCCTTCGCCGTCAAGCAGGGAAAGCGCGTTTTGCGCCATGCGCGACGACGTCACCCTGCGCGGAAATACGGTCGCATATTGCAAATTGGGATCTTTTTGAAAAATATACATAAAAATACGCTCCTTTCGTACAATCATCGTTACTAAAAAACAGTATATCATAAAAAAATGAATTTTCAAGGTTGATGCTTCATATTTTTGAAAAAGATGATTGACAAATGCATAAATTTATAGTAAAATACTATTCACATATAGTAACAACTATACAAATCAATATGATCAATTTTTGCATAGGATGAAGAAAAAATGAGTAGTTTTGAATCAAAATTTCAATGCCCGGCTTGCGGATCGACCGAATTTGCAGAGCAGGGCAATTTTTTGACGTGTGAGTATTGCGCTACGCAATATCGAAAAAAGATTCAGGATGAGCCAATCTATCCCCAATTAGTGGGCGCGATGAAGGATAGGCAGGAAGCCAGATTTGACAACGCGCGCAAAATCTACGACAACCTGATTGAAGCGCACGCTTCGGAAAGCGGCATGGAAGAAGCGTATTGGGGACGTTTTCTTTGTGAACAGTACGTGATCTTTTATCATAATGAACACGGAGAGGCAATCCCCTCCTTCTGGCGCATAAACGATGAAAAATGTCGGGATTCCGCCAGCTACAAAAAAGCGCTCGAGTACGCCAGACTCAGCGGCAACGCGGAACAATACGAGAAGGAAGCGTCACTGATTGAAGAATACAAAGAAAAATACCGTAAAGTAAAAAAAGAATACCCACATGGTAGCCAGGTCTTTATCTGCTTCAAGGATTCCGGAACGGACGATGCCAATCTCGGTTATCAAATATATAATAAGTTTTCCGGAAAATACAACATCTTTTTCAGCAAGGTATCTCTGAACCGTATGACAGGTAACGACTACGAGCCGTACATCTACCATGCGCTGACAACGGCAAAGGCGATGATCGTCATCTGCTCCTCCCGCGACAATCTGGACTCCAAATGGGTTCATAACGAATGGTGGAGATTTTTATCGTTTTCCAAAAGCTCGGAAAAAACGATCATTCCCGTTTTTCGCGAAAAGTTCAATGCTTCGCAATTGCCCGAAGATCTGATGCATTGTGAAGCGCATAACGAGGATGTCGATCTGCTCTCCGTTCTCTCAGAACGGCTGGATGCCACTCTAAAAAATGAAAACGACATTCCGCTGACATTCTTTGACAGAGAGTGGAACTCCGTTAACACGATGTTTGAAACGGACCAGGTAGACGAAGCAAAAATGCAAGTCCGTGAGTTGCTCGCAGAAAGCATAGACAGACCGCACGACCATATTTCCGCGTTGCTCCTTCATGCGAAAATCTACAGCAACAATTACAAGCATCTGAAAAACGAACACGCGGCGGCATCCATTGATCATGCGCTGGAAATTGCAAAAACTCACGATATTGCGATCGAGGATATTTCCGAATATCAACGCTATCGGGCGGCTGTCATAAAAAAACGCGTAAAAAAAGGTTTTCTCGCCTTTTTGATCGCCGCATTGATCGGCGTAGGCGCCTTCTTTGCCTGGTATCTGATGCAAGATACGTCCGTCAAAAACATTTCCAATTCCAAATATCACGCGACCGTGGAAGCGGAGGATGGCAGATTTGAATTCGGAACCGAATTTCAGGTTGCGGAGGTTTCGGCAGATAACCTGATGAAGGCTGCGATCCGTACGCTCCCAATCAATCAAAATACCTATCACCTTTACGATATGGAGCTCTGGCGCTACGGCAGCGAGGTAGAAGTAGACGGAAATATCACCGTCACCCTGCCTTTGCCCACCGGAATTTCCGCAGAGCGCGCCGTCGTATACTACATGAGCGGCGATACCCCGGAAAAGATGCCTGTCGAGGTATCACAAGGAAATATTTCCTTCACAACGAACCATTTCAGCGTCTATATGATCGCAGAGGAAAAGGAGGGATGCGACCACATCGTCGTTGCCGATCCTGCGGTACAGCCGACCTGTACCGAAACAGGACTGACGGAAGGTCAGCACTGCTCGCTCTGTAAGGAAACGCTGACCGCGCAGGAGACCGTTCCTGCAAAAGGACATACGCCCGGTCAGGCGGCAAACTGCACCGAAAGCCAGCATTGTACCGTATGCCACGCGGAATTGACGGCGGCACTCGGACATAAGCCCGGCGCGGCGGCAACCTGTACCGATGCGCAAAAATGTACGGTATGCCATATTGAATTGGCGCCGGCAAGAGGTCATAGGCCCAGCTCAACGAGCTGTACCGATGCCAAAACCTGTACGGTTTGTCACATCGAATTGGAGCCTGCCAAGGGGCATACTCCCGGCAAGGCGGCAACCTGTACGGAAGCACAGTATTGTACCGTATGCCGTGCCATCGTAGATGCCGCGAAAGGGCATACTCCCGGCAAGGCAGCGACTTGCACGGAAGCACAGGAATGCATTGCTTGCGGAATTGAATTGGCGACAGCACTCGGGCATAAGCCCGGAACAGAAGCGACCTGCACGACGGCACAGATCTGTACGTTCTGCCAAGTGGAATTGGAGCCCGCCAAAGGACATAAAAAAGCCAATACAGCCTCTTGTACGGAGGCATCGAATTGCACTGTCTGCGGTGAGCTTTTAGCCGCGGCAACCGGACATATACCGAACGGCAACGCAACCTGTACCAAGCCCTCGGTATGCACTGTCTGTGAATTCCAGATCGCACCTGCAAAGGGTCACGGCAAAGGAAGCGCGGCAACTTGTACGGCACCGTCCGTTTGTCCCGATTGCGGCGGCGAGCTTGCACCGGCCAACGGACACAAAATCAACAATTGGACCATCGACCGGGAAATGTCAGGCAATGTGCCGGGACTCAGAAGCGGAACCTGTTCTGTCTGCGGTCAAACCGTACAGGAAGAATTCTTGTTCTCAGAAGGACTTGCTTTTTCCCAAAATTCCGACGGGACATATAGTGTTACGGGTATCGGAACTTGTACAGATACTATGATCGTAATTCCGTCTGTTTACGAAGGGGAAACTGTTACAAAAATTGAGGATAATGCATTTAAAAATTGTACTACGCTGGTTTCAATCAACATTCCTTCCAGTGTTAAAATCATCGGAGCATATAGTTTCCAAGGATGCAAAAACCTTGAAACCGTAACGCTTAACGAAGGCTTGAAAGAAATCCAAGGCGCTGCTTTTTCGGGTTGCCCGATTACCTCCGTCGACCTTCCGAACAGTGTCGTTACGGTATCCGTGGCAGGAGGCGGTTATTATTACGATAACGCGATTGAAAAAAATCGATAC
>JAFQOX010000003.1 GCA_017412045.1 Clostridia bacterium | reverse complement strand
TTTTCAAAAGCCTTATTTGCACGCGGGCTCCTTCCGCCTCGTAAACTCGGCACCTTCCTCCCGGAGGAAGGCTTTTTAGCATCTCATCTTTTGGCGAAATTGACGAAACTGAATTTTTTAACTGACTTTATCGACAAGCTGAGAAAGAACCGTGTTCCGCAGATAGCGGAGCACGGTTCTTTCTATGATATGAAAAATCAAGCGCGTTTCGGCTGAACGCCGCCCGTCATCGCATTTTCGCGATGCTTGTTGACAAAATATACGCCGAGATCAATGGACACCATCAGCAGATTCAGGCAATACATGAAGAGCACGTAATTGATCTGACCGCCCACGATCTTGCTTGCGATACCGGCGATATATCCAATGATGATCGCCAGCATGAAGATCACGCTTTTTCCGCTGGTCGATCCCGAACAAATACTCTTCCAAACGGAGATCGGCCAGGAAATACCAAAGCAAACCAGCATAATCACTTCCAAAATTTCTTTCATCAATCCATACCTCACAATTCTTTTTGATCGAAAAACAACGCCCGCGAACAGCGCGAATATCACTTTGACAAAGTCAAAATATCTCACTGCAACGTCGGCAACCTTAGGTTGACGACATTGCCTTCGGACGTTGTCCGCTTTTGATTTCATTATACACTTGACAAAACGAAAAGTAAAATATATAATTTTTATGGAATCAATAGGTTTTGCCTATCAATCGGAGGTCTTATGGAATTACAGAAATTACGGCAGTTTTATACCGTTGCCAAATATCAGCATATCACGAAAGCCGCGGCGGAGCTTTATATCGCCCAGCCCTCGCTGACGCAGGCGATCGACTCGCTGGAAAACGAGCTCGGCGTTCCGCTCTTCGTCAAGCGCGGGCGCAACATCATCCTGACGGAATACGGGGAATATCTCAAACGCAGGCTGGACGCGCTTCTGCCCGAAATTGAGGCGCTCCCCGAAGAAATACAAAACATGAAAAGCGGCGTTTCCAAGCGCATCCGTCTCAATATTCTCGCCGCCTCCACCTTCGTTCTGAACGCGATCGTCGCTTATCGAAAGATACATCCCGATGCGGTCTTTGATTTCGAGCAGAGCGCCGAAAAGCAGAATTGCGACATCGTCATCACGACCAACGTGGGCAGAAAAAAAGCGCCCGCCAATTACATAGGGCGCTCCGTTCTGGAGGAAAAGATCTATCTGGCAGTTCCCAAGGATTCCGTTTACGGACGCCTGGAATCCATCGCCTTATCCGAGGTCAAGGACGAGGAATTCGTCATGCTTTCCGGCTCCCGTCTGTTCGGCGTGATCTGCAATCAGCTCTGCTCCGCCGCCGGATTTTCTCCGAAGGTCATGTTTGAATCCGACTCCCCGAGCGCGGTACAGAATATCATCAGTACGGGCGCGGGCATCGCCTTCTGGCCCGAATATTCGTGGGGCACGCTCACGAGCGACAGCGTCAAGCTTCTCACCGTCACCATGCCCGAATGCAAGCGCGAGCTGATCACCGAGCTTTACGATACCGGAAACCAATCGCAGTACGCCGAGGATTTTTATGCATTTCTGGTCCGCGCGTTTTCGGGCAAATAGAGCGGACGGCTCCCAAAAGAAGAAACCGTCCGTTCGTCTCAATCCAATTCCGCCATATACGCTTCCAGCATACGCGCGCCCGTCTCCACGATATCGGGGCAGGGACGCTTTTTGTAGTAGGCTTCCGTTCTCGGCGTGGGAACCGCGCTGTCGGAAAGCATTGCCGCGACCTGCTCGCCGTCGGCGTTCGCGCCGTTTTTCAGTTCTTCCTTCGCCTTGCCCGCGAGAAGCTCTCTGCAAACGATCGAGCCGAATTCCGCGCGGAAGCGCGCCGCAAGCTCCTGTACGCGCGCGTAGTGGAGCTTTTTGTTTGCCGTTTCCGTTTCGTTTGCCGCGTCGTAGCCGTAAAGCATTCCGAGCACCAGCGACATTCCGCTGAACGTTCCGCAGACCTCACGCATACGCCCGAAGCCTCCTCCGAAGGACGAGGCAAGCTTCGCCGCCGTGTGCGCGTCCAGCCCCATGCGGTCCGAAAACGCAAGCACGATCGCCTGCGAGCAGTTGTAGCCCTTCATAAAATATTCTCTTGCCAATTTTCCTCGATCCATTTTGATGATCCTGCCTTTCTTTATATAAAAAATTCATCCAGCAACCGATGAAAACGAAGCTTTTCTTCGTTCTCGGGTTCTCCGAGCGTTTCAAAGAACGTCCGCTTGCACGCCTCAAAGCAATCCTCCGACATCCCGCCGAGCGTGACGAAATTGTAGCGCATGGACCACAGACACATGAAAACGTCGTAATCCTTGTCCATCACGCACGCGCTCCCCAGATCCAGAAATCCGATCCCTTCATCGGAGAGAAACACGTTCGGCAGGCAATAATCGCCGTGGGAAAATACGGGCTCTTCCGTGGGAATATTCTCCGCCAGATACGCATAGAGGCTCGCAAAATCGGAAAACTCCTGCGTTTGCGGCCGTTTCCCTTGCAATGCCCCGCTTGCCATTCTCTGCTTTGCATCCCGCAATACCGATCGGAGATCTCTCGTTTCCGGGCAATCGCGGACATCCGTATTCCGCAAAAGCAGAATGCCCTCCGCAAGCTTCGCGGAAATTTCCCGTTCCGTCATATCCGCTTCAAACGCCATCTTTCCCTTGAGCCTCGTCATCAGAAGATAGTTGAAGCCGTTCATTCGAGCAAACGCAAGCACACGGGGCGCGCGCAGCTTGCCGTCCAGCCAAGACAGAACGGCGTGCTCACGGTCGGAAACCGCCGACGTTTTCTCGATTTTCAGCACCCGGTCTGCAAAAAGGAGCACGGCGGAATCTGATCTGCCGATCGCGTCCGTTTCAAACCGCTCACCCTTTATTTTTTCCGCAATCACGGGCGGTATGGGATAGGCGTTCCATCCGTTCATATACCGAGCACCTCCCTGTTCGTACCGTAAAAAATATCGTCTCTGCCGCCGATCATCCTGCAAAATTCCTCAAAGCGGTCCCAAAAATCCCATGCGTCCAGCTCGTAAGCGTGCCCCCAGATATAGAAAAGCTGTGGCTCCTCGGAATCCAATGCCAGAAAACGCTTGGCAAGCGCAAATATCTCGTCCGTTTCCACGTAATACACCGTGGGATTCCATGAGTAACGATCCTTCGGAAGATCAAATGTTCCCGTCGACGTGATCGTGCGCGCATACAGGCATCCCGTTTGCTCCCTGACGAGCCTTTCCACGCGCGCATCGTGGTTGGCGCCGCCGCACGGATACGCCAAGCCGACGATTTCCCGTCCGAAAACCCGCGCCAGCGCGAGGCGGTCCTGCTCGACCTGTGAGATCACGTCACAGTCGGAAAGCTTCGGTAAAAAGGGATGCGAGACCGTATGCGCGGCAATTTCGTGACCTTCGTATACGCGCGCCGCCTCCTGCCGCGTCAGCTTGTCGTGTCTGACGGAAACGCCGTTGCGGATCAATTCGCCTTTTTCTCCGAAAAATCCGGAATTGATATTGAAGGTTGCCTTCAGACCGTATCGGTTCAGGATCTCGATCAGCCGTCGGTCCTGAGAAACGCCGTCGTCAAAGCTGAAGGTGATCGCTTTCTTTTTTTCGTTCCACATATACATTACCTCCGCGCCTTTTTCTTTCATTATAGCCTTTCGCGTCAAAAAAGTCAAGAAAAGAAACGAAAGGATCGTATCTTCGGGGAAAAAGGTAACTCAAGTTTCAGTTTTTTATAACAAAACTGAAAAAAAGTCTTGCGTTCATTCCGAAAAAATGCTAATATAATAATTGTTAATATAAAATTATATCATAAGGACGGTAATGCCATGAAAAATTATTCTTTTGTTCCCGACGTCATGTTTGAAAACGCGCTCGACATCAAGCCCGATTTTTTGATCGCCAGAGGCATCCGCGCCGTCGTTCTTGATATTGATAATACCCTCGTGACCTACGGGGTGGCAGAGCCGACCGACGAGGTGATCGCGTGGATTGAGGCTCTGAAAGAAGCGGGGCTCGGTGTTGCGATCGCTTCCAACAACCACGCGCCCAGAGTCGAGCTTTTTAACCAAAAAATCGGCGTTTTCGCTACCTGTGAAAGCAAAAAGCCTTTCGCCAAATCCGTCAAAGCCGCGTGTGCCCATTTCGGTGTCGAGCCCGAAGAAACCGCCGTGATCGGAGATCAGATCTTTACCGACGTCTGGTGCGCGCGCAACGCAGGCTCGCTCGCCATTCTGGTCAAGCCGATCCCTTACCCCGAAAATTTGTTTTTCAAATGCAAGCGCGTTCTCGAAAAGCCCTTTATCCGCGCTTACCGAAAAAAGCATTCCTCTGAAAATTGACCAATATGAAAGAAAGGAAATTCTTCAATGACCTTTGAATCGTTATATATAAAAAGCTTTGGAAAGTTAAAAGGGAAAAAAATCGTTTTTGCCGATGGCGTCAACATCATTGAGGGCGCGAATGAATCCGGCAAATCCACGCTCTGCGAATTCATTCAATTTATTTTTTACGGGCTTCCGTCAGAAGAAAAGCTGCGGTATATCAGCTGGGATACTTCTCTCGCGTCGGGCTCCATGATCGTCAGAGTCAAGGGAAACCGTTACCGTATCGAGCGCGAAGTCGTGCGCACCGTGAACGAAGACGGCAAGCCTGTATTTCAGGAAAAATGCGGCATCTATGATGCCGAAACCAATATGATCCGCTTCAAATCGCGCTCCCCCGGCGAAGTATTTTTCGGCGTATCCCACTCCGTTTTTGAAAGCACCGCTTACATCCGTCAAACCGCGACTGCCGGCTTGAAAAGGACGGAGCTTGGCAACGAGGCGGAAAATATACTTTTCTCCGGAAATGAGCGTCTCAATACCGAGCAGGCTCTCGTCAAACTGAACAGCGCGCGCGCCGAACTCCTGAACGAAGGTGCCGAAAGCGGAAAAATATACAAGCTGACCGAAAAAAAGAAACTGATCGACGGGAGACTGCAAGACGCGCAGCATCAAGGGACGGACATCATTTCTCTGGAAGGCTCGCACCGCGTGCTGACGGAAAAAGCCTCCCGCCTGCAAAAGCGCGCGAAGGAGTTGGACGACGAGCTGACGGAATACACTTGCTACCGTATCAAGCAGACGCATCTGGACAGACAGCGCGAATGGGAAAAAATGAAGCAAGCGGAAGCGGAGCTGCTGAAGAAAAAAAATCCGATCGATCATGAAAACATTGACGTTTCCGATCCCGCCTATATCGGTATGCTGGAACAGAAGCAAAGGGATCTGAACGGTATCGTTGCCCGCCACGCGGATGCCAAAAAGGACCTTCAGGAAACCGTTGATAAAATTACGCGTCTGAACGAAAAGATCTCCGTTTTCGTCGGACCGAACGCGCAAGATGCGGAGCAGCGGGATCTGATGATACAGAAAATGGAGTCCAATAAGAAAAAATTGGATCGCTGCAATCTGATTTCAATCATTTTCGCGATATGCGCCGCGATCTCGATCGTCCTGACCTTGATTTTCCGTAATTACGACAACCTGCCGGATCTGGTGAAATACCTTTCCGTAACGCTGTGTCTGCTCTTCGGTACGGCGGCGGCTTACGTCTATTTCATGAAAAAACACGATTACGACATCGAAATCGAAACCATTTGCCAACAGGTTCATTGTAACAGCTACGAGGAATTCAAGGAATTGATCAACGCTTCCTCCGAGGACGCGTCTTATATGAGCGCTTTGTATGCGAGCCGTGATCAAAAAAATCAAAGGCTGAATGAATTGTCGAACGAATGGGACAGCCTGTGCTCGGAGATTATCGCCGTTTTGCAGGATGCCAATTTCCGTATATTGGAAAACGCTCCCGCTTCTTTATCAAACGCTCTCGAAGAATGCCGCAAGCTGCAAGCCGAGGTGCAAGCGATCGAGCGCCGCGCCATCGAGCATCGTAATAAAGCCGAGGAGGCTGACAACCGGCTTTCCGAATACGATGAAAAAACACAGCAGGAAGCAATTGCCATGAACTTCGACGACCGGGCGATGGAAGCCTTCGATCTCCCCGCAAAAAAGCAGGAGAGGGACGTGCTGAACGAAAATCTGCAAATTCATCTCAACCGCATCCACAATATTGAGGTAGAGCTTTCCGCGCTCCGCGCGACCGGTGCGGATCCCACCGAGATCGCCGAAGAAGTCGCCGTGCTGGACCATGAAATCGAAACGCTGACGCAGCAATGGAATGCATACAAGTTTGCCATTGAAAAGCTCAATACCGCCAGCGGTAAGCTGAGAGAAGGCATTTCTCCCAAGCTCGCGAAAAATGCAAGCAAGCTGTTCTCCGCCATGACGGAGGGTAAATACGACACCATCGGTCTCGATACGGATTTTGCGCTTTCGTTCTCCGACGGCAACACCATGCGCGATGCCGCATTTTTAAGCACGGGAACCAACGATCTCGCGTATATCTGTCTGAGAATCGCGCTGATCGAGATGCTGTATAAAAGATCCGTACCGCCCTTCCTGTTTGACGAAAGCTTCGCGCATATGGACGACAAGCGCATGGAGAAGGTCCTGACACTGATCTATAAGTATTCTCAGCGCAATTATCAGAGCATTCTCTTCACCTGCCACTCCAGAGAAAAGGAGGCCCTGAAAAGCATCGGCGCGCATAAAATCATATCGCTTTGAACAAAAACAGAAAAAACTTTTATGAATTTTTTATGAAATTTATAAAAAGGTCTTTTCAAATATTCCCTTATGTGCTATAATATAGGCGTAAGGGAATATTTTTTATCCGATCGGAGCTTGCTCAAAAGCACCCTCTCCTTTCCGCGCTGTCCGTAACGGTTTAAGCTGCGAAAGGCGAGCAGCTTCCGCAGGGTATCGTCCGTTCATTCTCTTACAAATACGAGCGAAAGGTGAATGAATACATGAAAACAACGATTCTTTTAAGACAAGTAACCATCGACGACGACGTCCGCAATCTGATTGAAAAAAAGATCAAAAAGTTGGACAAGTTCTTTCTTGACAACGCTGAAGCAACCGTGAAGCTCAGCAAAAAAAGAGAAATCGAAATTTTGGAACTCACCATCACCGCCTCCGGTTCGATCTTCCGCAGTGAAGTTGAAGGTCCGTCCTATTGCCACGCCATTGATACCGCAGTCAACGTGATCGAAAGACAGATCCGAAAAAATAAAACCAGACTCGAGAAGAGACTCCGCGAAGGTGCATTCCTCGACGGCGCTTACAGCTTTGATCCCGTAGAAGAAGAGACCGAATTCAAGATCAGAAAGAAATCCTTCGATCTCAAGCCCATGACGATGGAGGAAGCGATCATGCAGATGAACCTCATCGGCCATGAATTCTTCGTATACGAGGACCAGGAAACCGAGCAGATCAACGTCGTATACAAGAGAAAAGACGGCGCTTACGGTCTGATCGAAACCCACAAATAATATTTGGATGCGATGCCCAACCTTCTTTATGAGGGTTGGGCATTTTTTCTTGACTTTTGTCCCGAATAATGATAGAATGTAATCATAAGACAATCATTATTTTTTCAGGAAGGAAAACGCTTTATGAACTTCGAACGACATGATCACCTAAAAAAACTGACCGTTTCCGCCATGATGCTCGCAATTGCCCTGCTCCTTCCCTTTCTGACCGGGCAGTTACCCTCCGTCGGAAAAATGCTTGCACCCATGCATCTGCCGGTTCTGCTCTGCGGATTGATCTGCGGACCGATCTTCGGGTTTGCCGTCGGCGCCGTCGCCGCGCCGCTCCGCTTCGTCCTGTTCGGCGCGCCGCAAATGCCAAACGTCCTCTACATGACCTCGGAGCTTGCCGCATACGGCTTGCTTTCCGGCATTTTCAGCCGCATTCTGCCCAGAAGAAAGCTCTCCCTGTACGTTTCCTTGATCTTATCCATGATCGGAGGCAGAATTGCCTACGCGATCATTTTCATCAGCATCAACCTCTCCAACGCCAAAACCGTGGAGGCGCTGATCCTCCCCATCATATCCGCGACCGTTCTGACCGCGTGGCCCGGCATGATCCTGCAAATCGTCATCATTCCCACGCTTCTGATCGTTCTGGAAAAAGCGAAAATCATCCCCTTTGAAAAATAGTTGAAACGGAGCATACTTATGTTAAAGAAAAACGATATACTTACACTCACCGTCACCGATCTGACCAACGAAGGCATGGGCGTTGCCAAGCATGAGGGCTACGTCCTCTTCATTCCCAAAACCGCCGTCGGCGACGTCATCCGCGCGCGCGTGCTCAAGGTCCTTTCCTCTCACGGCTTTGCCAAATGCGAGGAGATCCTGACCCCCTCGCCTGACCGCCAAGACGTGGATTGCCCCGTATTTACGAAATGCGGCGGTTGTCTGTTCCGCCATATCCGCTACGATGCGGAGCTTGCCATCAAAAAAAGCTGGGTAGACGAGCATTTTCGCCGCATCGGCAAATTGGATATCGCCTGCGATACCATCATTCCCTCTCCCGCGGAAAACGGATACCGGAACAAAGCGCAGATTCCCTGCGGAGAAGACAAGGAGGGGAATCCCTCCTTTGGTTTTTTTGCGCCTCACAGCCACAGGATCATTCCCTGTGATCATTGCCGTCTCCAGCCCGATTTTTATGCAGACATCACGAGAACCGTGGAAGCGTGGATGAAGGAATGCGCCGTCCGTCCGTATAACGAGGAAACGCGCAAGGGAACGCTCCGTCACCTCTTTATCCGTGACGGCAGAGTCAGCGGCGAGGTGATGGTCTGCCTCGTTTCCAACAGCGAAAAGCTCCCCCATACGGATATTCTGGTCAAAAAGCTCCTGCAAACCAATCCCAAAATCGCAAGCATCGTTCTGAACGTCAACAAGAAGCCGGGAAACGAAATCCTCGGCGGTAAATGCGTCACGCTCTGGGGCAAGCCCTCCATCCGTGATACGCTCTGCGGCGTTTCCTTTGATATTTCCCCGCTTTCCTTCTACCAGGTCAATCACGACGGCGCCGAGGTGCTCTACCGCACGGCGGCGGAATTTGCCGCGCTTTCGGAGGGGGATACCCTGCTCGACCTCTATTGCGGTGTCGGCACGATCGGTCTTTCCATGGCGAATAAAGCAGGCAAGCTGATCGGCGTGGAGGTCATTCCCGCCGCAGTGGAAAACGCGAAGGAAAATGCAAAAAGAAACGGTATTGCAAACGCGGAATTCATCTGCGCCGACGCGGGCGAAGCCGCAACGAAGCTTGCCGCGGAAAATATGAAGCCCGACGTCGTCATCGTCGATCCTCCGAGAAAGGGCTGTGGCGAGGACGTTATTGAGGCAATGAAAACGCTTTCCCCCAAGAGGATCGTGATGGTTTCCTGCAACAGCGCGACGGCGGCGAGAGATTGCGCGAGACTCAGCGAGATCGGATACATGCCGACGAAGCTGAGGGCGGTGGATATGTTTCCCCGTACAGGGCACGTCGAGACGGTCGTTTGTCTCAAACGATGTCTCGACAACTAAGCTTCCTTGTGTCAATGGATGACACGGGCGATGTGAATGAACTGTCGGGGCAAAAGTGAGTTTCGAGCATAACCCGAAGGTTCATTTTACAGCAGTATGGTATAACATATCGTAAAATTTTTTCTGACGAGAAAGGCGTTCTCTATGTCAAGAAAACAATATATTTTCATTTTCACCGTGTTTGCCTGTTTCAATGCGGCAACGTTGATTTTGTTTTGCTTTTGGCTTGAAAAACAACGTCTCCCTTTCCTCCTTGCTTCTTGTATCACTTTTGCTTCCGGCATTGTTTATATTGCGCTGAATCGTAAAAAACTCATCGGTTATGAAGCAAACAGGATTGAAAACAAATTCAAAACCTTGGAATTTTCCGTTATCGAAGAACCTGTGCGTATGCTTTATGAAAAGCTCATAAAGCACGGTTACGTGAAAACAACGGAAAATACGTTTCATAAAAAGATGGAATACGATGGCGGTGTTAGTCATTATTTTGTTTCTGTATTCCATGAAAACGGGATCTTCGACGTTCAGAAATTTCCTTTCAGCAAGGAAACGGCGGCGAGTTACATCGGGTATATTTTTCTTGACGGGAACGTCGAAGGCAATCTTGAAATATTGAAGCAGTATATAAAAGAACGTTTTGTTCATGAGCGCGCCCACGTATATAAACGCAAAAGATATTTTGCGCCGATCGTGATTGCGGATCAAAAAATATTTTATTTGAAGGTCGGATCATTTTTGGACGATTACAGACATAGTCTTTCGGAAGGGTTACGCATTTTAGAAAACCGAAGCAGAAAGAAGGAATGATATGATCAACGACGAAAGCAGCAAATACAAATCCTGGAGCAATCTGAAAAAGCAAATGCAGGACCTGCTTTGCGATGCGCTCAAGGATAAAATCTCATATTTTTATACGAACTATCACGAAGTCCACAACGCCTACGGAAGGGCGTCCGTCAATCTGGATCAAAAAGAGCTGGCTTCCTTTTCCTGGATCATCGGCTATCAGAGGGAATCCGACATTTTGGAGCAATACAAAAAGATGGAACACGTGCCCTCCGCATTTGAAGATTTTGAGGGAAGTCTGCGCGCGTTCCGCACCGCCACGGATACCTTGATGAAGGAAAAGTGGATGAAGGACTGCACGCTATGCCAAACCGACTTTATCCGCTCCGTGACCGTGTATCTGAAAACGGATATCGCGTCCGCGCTCCGCTCGGACAATTATCTTTTGCGGATGTTCGCGTATCTGGACAGAAGGGTCGGCAAAAGAACGCTGATCAGAATCAAGGAAGAAACGGAAGCCCTGCCGGAGTGGGTCAAGCAATTTTACCGCATCCGCTGTGAAGCCGAAGGGCTTCGTATTTGATCTTCGATCCCATACATCGAATCTCACAAACGAAAGGAAATCAAAATGAAAAATACAAAAACCGAAAATTTTGAAAGAGAATTGCCCTCCGGCTACAAGCAGGCGCTGTATATCAACGCGAAGGAAGCCAAATTCGGCATCATCTTCAATCTGATCGCGCTGGTGGTTCTGGCGGTCGTTATGGTCCTCGCCGTTCTTGCCCTGCGGCTTTCCGACAGATTGATGCCGGGGATCATGGATATGGAGCCCACGGAAATGCTCGTCGCCTACTTTGTTTTTATCGCCGTCATGATCGCGTATGTCGTTTTGCACGAGCTGGTCCACGGCATCGCATACAAAACGCTGACGGGCGAAAAGCTCACCTTCGGTATGAGCTGGAGCTGTGCTTTTTGCGGCGTTCCGCATATCTTCACCTACCGCAAAACGGCGCTGATCGCGGTCGTCTCGCCCTTTGCCGTTTTTACCGTTCTCTTTATCCCGATTCTGATCCTTCTCTATTTCGTAAACCCTCTGTACTATCTGATGATGGCGGTCATTTTCGGCTTGCATCTCGGCGGTTGCAGCGGAGATCTGTACGTTCTGTATCTTCTCACGGCAAAATTCAAGGATAAGAAAACGCTCATGCGCGATACGGGACCCGAACAGTATTTTTACGTAACGGAAGAATAAGCAAAGACACAAACGCGATGAAAACGGAATCACCGCCGCATGAAAAGAGGGAATTCATTGATCAATATTTTATCGGAGGGCTACCGCATAGATGCACCTTTTCTCTATGAGGAATGCCGAAAACATATCCTTCCGCGGCATAGAGTTGCCGTTGTCGCTTTCTCCTTCCGTGACAGCGCGGTGAAGTCTGCCGAGGATTGGGAGGCGCAGTACGGAAGCCCCGGCGGAAAGATTTACAAAGGGATCGTGCAAGGTCTTGCCGCGTACGGAATTCCGAAGGAAAACGTCACATTCCTGAACTATTTTACCGACACCAAACAGACTGCCGCTCGGAAAATAGAGAACGCGGATATCCTCTATTTTCCGGGCGGTCTGCCGGACAAAATGATGGAGCGCATTCTGGAATTTGATTTGCGGGACGTTCTGCTCCGTCACAAAGGGACCGTGATCGGCTACAGCGCGGGCGCGTTGGTCCAGCTTGCGGAATACCATCTGTCGCCCGATGCGGACTATCCCTCGTTCCGCTACGCCGAAGGGTTGCCGTATCTGCGGGATTTCTATCTGGAGGTCCATCATCGGGATACGCCCGAGCAGAGGGATTCCATTCAAAGGGTCATCTGCGAGCGCGGGAAAACGGTGTACGCCACTGCGCTTATGCAGGGCGCCATTCTTGTCGAAAACGGCAGCGTCCGCTTGCTGGGGAACGTCAAGGAATACAATTGAATCCGCAAGAATGCCAATCAAACACGTGACGGAATGGGCGCGGGCATAACGATAGAAAACAAATCTGAGAAAAACGAGGCGCAAATTTATGAAATTTCTGAAAATCGAGGGTATGCTCGAGCTGCCCGACGAATTGGATACCGACCGTTTTATTGATTCCTACCTCAGATTCATAGAAAGCCAAAAATGCTTTTTCGGCGGAGGATTTGAAGACGTAACGTCATTGGAGGAAGCGTACAGGCACGCCTCCGATCACAGAGATAAGCTTGAAAAGGACACTCTGTGCGGCTGCTTTCATTGTCTGAAGATCTTTTCTCCGAGCGAGATCACCTCCTGGCTCGAGGAAGGCTCGGGAACCGCGATCTGTCCCTACTGCGGAATCGACGCCGTGATTGGCGAGAGCGCGGGTCATCCGATCACCGCCGCGTTTCTGAAGAAAATGAACAAGCACTTCTTCTGAACCGCCGCTTCCAATCCTTTTTGAATGAACGAAAGGAACACGTATGCAAAGACAAAAGGTTCACGTTACCGTAGACCGTCCGCTCGGCTCCCGTCATCCCAAGCACAGCGAATTGATCTACGAGGTCAATTACGGCTTCGTTCCCGGCGTGATGGGCGGAGACGGAGAAGAGCAGGATGCCTATATCCTCGGCGTTGACGTACCGCTCACGGAATTTGAGGGCACGGTGATCGCCGTGGTCGAACGCCGCGACGACAACGAGACCAAATGGATCGTCGTCCCCGAAAACACGGATTTTACCGATCGGGAAATTTTAAATCAAATTCATTTTCAGGAAAAATTTTTCTCCGTCCGCCTTGTCAGAACGAAAGAGAGGCTTCCATGATTTTCTGAACACCAAGCTTTCTCTGCGGTGTTATACCGGGACAAGGTACGTAAAATTCGCCCCTGAAATCAAAAAGGAGTCTTTATGACCAACGAAGAAATTCTGCATATTGCCCTATTACAATCCGCCGAGGATCTTTCGTGCGCACCGGAGGATTTTCTGAAAAAGGAGAACGTCACCGTTCTTTCGAACACCAATGAAAAAGCAAGAAAATATCTGTCTCTCCCCTTTTCCTGCCAGCTCGTTTCCTACGGACACAATATCGTCGCCTCCGTTATGCCCGAGCTGAAGGAGATCGTTTCCGATTACATCAATCGCTATGAAATTTGCCATTGCTTTGAAACGCCGAATATGCTCGTGCTACAGGAAAAGCTCCGCCCCTTCGGGCTGGATATCTGCTTTATGGCGGAATATTTTCTGCCCGACCTTCGGGAGCTGAAGGCGCTTTCCTGTCCCTATGACCTGCGCCTTTTATATCCCGATGACTTCGCAGATCTCTATCTGCCCGCATGGTCCAACGCGCTTTGTGAAAAAAGAAAGCACCTGGATATGCTCGCCGTCGGCGCATACGACGGCAAGAGGCTCATCGGGCTTGCAGGCTGCTCCGCGGATTGCGAAACGATGTGGCAGATCGGCGTGGACGTGCTCCCAGATTACCGAAAGCAAGGCATCGCGGGCGCGTTGACCTCCCGTCTGGCGCTGGAAACGCTCGCGCGCGGAAAAGTACCGTTTTATTGCTGTGCGTGGTCCAATATTCCCTCGGCGCGCAACGCCATCCGAAGCGGCTTCCGCCCCGCATGGGTGGAAATGACCGCGAAACGTAAGTGCTTCATCAACGAAATGAACGAATCCTGATTCTTTTTTGTACCATAGGAAATTGCGCAAATTTGACCTCGCCGTTTTGTATTGTTTGAATACAGGCCAAACTGCGGTAGGCGAGAAACTTCCTGCGGGCGTTGCCCGCTTTTTTGTGCAGAGAAAGGATGTTATGAAAAAAATATTACTGATCGCCACGGGAGGCACCATTGCCTCCGAACAAACGGGAAGCGGACTTGCGCCCCGCTTACACCCCGAGGATCTGCTCCGCTACGTTCCCGATGCCGCAAGCATCTGCGAGCTGGATACCGTCCAGCCCTTTCACATCGACAGCACCAATATCAGCCCCGCGCATTGGCTGACGCTGACGGGTATCATCGAGGAAAATTATGAGAAATACGACGGCTTCGTCATCTCGCACGGCACGGACACCATGGCGTATACCGCCGCCGCGCTCTCTTATCTCATTCAGAATACGAAAAAGCCCATCGTTCTGACGGGCGCGCAAAAGCCGATCTCCAACGAATCCACCGATGCCAAGACCAATCTCCTCGACAGTCTGCGCTTTGCTTGCTCGGGAGATTGCGGCGTTGCCGTCGTTTTTGGCGGAAAGGTCATTGCGGGCACGAGAGCGAGGAAAACCAAAACGAAGAGCTACGACGCCTTTACCAGCATAAACTTCCCTGAGATCGCCGCCATTCACGATACGCGCGTCGTGCGATACGTTCCGTTTTCGGACAACGGAAGGGAGCCCGTATTCTATCACAGGCTCAACAGCCGCGTTTTTCTGCTGAAGCTGATTCCCGGCATCGCGCAGGAGGCGTTCTCTCTCGCGGGAGAATTCTGCGACGGTCTCGTGATCGAAAGCTACGGCGTGGGCGGTATTCCCGACGTCTATCTCGACGAGCTGGACGATCTGATCCAAAAGGGCAAGACCGTCATCATGGCAACCCAGGTCACGCAGGAGGGAAGCGATATCAAGGTCTACGAGGTCGGCGAACGCTTAAAAAAGCGCTACCATCTGCTTGAAACCTACGATATGACGCTGGAAGCCACCGTCACCAAGCTCATGTGGGCGCTCGGCAGATCGGAGGATCCCGAAGAGATCCGCAGGCTTTTCTGCACAAGCATCAATTACGACCTTTTATTCTGATATTTTACCCGAAAGGAGTTTTTTATGAAAAAGATCGCCGTTATCACGGGCGCATCCAGCGGAATCGGAAAGCAATTTGCCGAAACCCTCGCGCAAGCGGGAAGCTTTGACGAGGTCTGGATCATCGCGCGCCGCATCGACCGCTTGCAGGCACTTGCCGAAGCCATGCCCTTTCCCACGCGCGCCATCGCGCTCGACCTTTCCGAAAAGGCAAGCTACGAGACCTACGCCGCCCTTCTCGCCGAAGAAAAGCCCGAAATTACTCTGCTGATCAATTGCAGCGGCTTCGGCAAATTCTGCGCCACCATGGAAACGCCCGTTGAAGTCAATCTGAATATGATCGACCTCAACTGCGCCGCCATCGTCGCGATGTGTCAGCACTCGATCCCTTATATGAAAAAGGGTGCAAGGATCATCAATATCGCCTCCGTTGCGGCTTATCAGCCCATCCCCTATATCAACGTATACGGCGCGACGAAATCCTTCGTGCTCCATTTCAGCCGCGCGCTGAACCGCGAGCTGAAAAAGGACGGCATTGCCGTCACCGCCGTCTGTCCCTTCTGGACGAAAACCGAATTCTTCAACCGTTCGATCGACAAGGAGAAAAATCCCGTGGTCAAAAAATACGTCGCCATGTATACGCCCGAGCAGATCGTTTCCCGTGCATGGCGCGACGTTGCAAGGGGCAAGGAGGTCAGTATGCACGGCTTCACCGCGAGAACGCAGACGCTCCTCGCCAAGCTCCTTCCTCACGGCTTCGTCATGTCCTATTGGATGAACCAGCAGAAGCTCAAATGATGAATACGTATCGGAATTGCCGCTTATGTCCGCGCGCCTGCGGCGCGGATCGCACCGCTGGACACGGCTTTTGTAAGGAGACCGCCGTTCTGCGCGCCGCCCGCGCTTCCCTGCATATGTGGGAGGAGCCGCCGCTTTCGGGAAAAACGGGATCGGGAACCGTCTTTTTTTCGGGCTGTAACCTCGGCTGTATCTTCTGCCAGAATCACGAGATCGCCCACGAAAACAGGGGCAAGGAGATCTCACCCGAAAGGCTCGCGGAAATCTTTCTGGAGCTACAGGAAAAGGGCGCGGCAAATATCAATCTGGTGACCGCCGTCCATTTCGTTCCGCACGTCGTCCGCGCGCTGGATCTCGCTAAAATCAAGGGGCTCACCATCCCCGTCGTTTATAATTCGGGCGGATACGAGTCCGTCGATACCTTGAAGCGTCTGAACGGCTATATCGACGTCTATCTGCCCGATTACAAATACAGGGACGCCGACCTTGCCCGCCGCTTCTCGGGCGCTTACGACTATCCTGAGGTCGCCGAAAAGGCAATCGCGGAAATGGTCGCGCAGATCGGGGACTGCGTTTTCGATGAAAACGGCATGATGCAAAGGGGCGTGATCGTCCGCCATCTCGTTCTGCCGAAGCATACGGACGATTCCATGGCAGTGCTGGAATATCTGCACAGAACCTACGGAGACCGCATTTACATCAGCATTATGAGCCAATACACACCCGTGCGAAAATACGAAAAATATCCCGAGCTGTCCCGCAAGCTCACGACCTACGAATACGAAAAGGTCGTGAAATTCACGCAGAAGATCGGGATCCGAAACGGCTTTCTCCAAAGCGGAGAGGCGGCGAAGGAAAGCTTTATTCCGTCCTTTGACGGAATGGGAATATAACGGCGAATCGCCGCTGACGGTTGCTTGCTATCCAATCTTTGCCTGTATTTCATTCATGCAAAACGGCAAGATTGATTTTGAGCAAGACACTATAGTATGAAAAAGAGCAAGAGCGAAGAGAGTTCTCCCTTCGCTCTTGCTCCAGACCGTCGAAAAAGCCATGTAGAAAATTCAAAAATAAAAAGTTGCAAAAAGCTGGAAAGGCTCCCTCTGGGAGGGAGCTGGATTTTGCGAAGCAAAAGACTGAGGGAGAGTGCGTGATTCAAGAATTTTGGATTGGATTTGTCTGTTTGCAAGTGTAAAATTGTACGCAAACAGAACTTTTTCAAAAG
>JAFQOX010000040.1 GCA_017412045.1 Clostridia bacterium | reverse complement strand
TCCGATCTCATCACGCGAACCTTACGGTTCGTGGGAATTTTGCATGGTATAGTGGGAAAAAGAATGATTCCGGAGGGCTGTCCTTTGGGAGAGATCCGCCGCCCGTCAGTATACGAAGTCGGAATAAACTACAGTACGGCGGCAACCATCCGCGGCGATTCGCCGCTAAATTTCCGTTTATCTTATCAAAAAAGTAATGCTGTTACCCGGCGCCAAACCGGGAACACTTGATTTTTCGGGCGGAACGTGCTATGATGGATGTACCGCAACGAAAACTGACAATTTCTGATTAGGGCTTGTTTGAAAAATGACAACACGCCCCAAAAGCGGTTATTTTTCCGCATAACTGCGCTGATTTTTTTGAAATACATATAGTATTTCTGCAAAAAATCAGCTTGTTCTACGAAAAAATTCCTCACTTTTGGTCATATCGCTATTTTTCAAACAAGCCCTGGAAAAGAGAGAATGATGATACCGATTATTTTGACGATCAACCGTGACAGCGATCGATTTTTCGTGGAAAAGCTCTACCGTCAGTATCGGAAAAATATCTATGCCTCGGCATTCAAAATACTGAAGAACAGAGAGGACGCGGAGGACTGCGTACACGACGTGATCCAGACGGTCATCCGACACGTGAGCGCATTTCGGGAAGCAACGCCGGAGGGCGTTCCCAAGCTGCTGGCAGTCTTCACGCGAAACACCGCGATCAACATCTATCGAAAAAACAAGAAAAAGAAGGACCATGAAAGTATGCTTCCGTTTGACGTTGACAGCATCCGCACGGACGATCAGGGTCAGGACCCCCTCCTGATCGCGATAAACGAGGAGCGCAAGCAAAAAATTGTGAAAATCCTTACGGAAATGGATCCTATGTATAAAGACGTTCTGGTCCTGCGGGTTCAGCACGGAATGACGAACAGGGAGATTGCGGATATTCTGAAAATTTCCGAAAACGCCGTAAGCGTTCGTCTACACAGAGCAAGAAAAATATTATTACAGGAAAGTGAGGCGGAATATCATGAAACGTAATAAAACGGATCATTTCGACGAATGGCTCGCAGAGGCGCTCGCCGAAGCCGAGGACAAGGAAGCCGAGGAATTTATGTCGATGGAGAACGACGACGTCGAAATCAGCGAAGAGCTGGACCGCAGAATCCAAAATCTTATGGAGCAAAAATCAAAAAAGGAAATCTTTCAAGCCAAATATTATCCGAAGATCCTGTCTTCCGCCGCGCTCGTCACCTTCGTCACCATCTGCTTTGCCTGGGTGGCAATGATGAGCACGTTCGTGAAATTCCCGTGGAATGACACGGAGCCGCCGATCCTCCCCACGGATACCCTCGAATCCGTATCGGGAAGCTTCTCCGATCAGACCTACGTTCCGCCGGGTCAGGAATCCACCGTCATCACGAGACCGCCCGAAAGCTCGCCTTCGTCCGGCAATCATGGCAGACCGACGGAATCGACCAATCGCGGACAGCAGGGCTCCGTCGGACAAACGTCGGAGCTGAGAAATCCCTCAAAGGGCATTTATACCGCGCCGTCCGACGAGCAGAAGGCGTTTTATATCATTACGCAAGGCAATCGGGCAGGCGTTTTCCTTACAATCTCCATTGCGGGTTATCAGAGCGAAAACATCGGCAAGGAGTTTTACGTGAAAAGCAACGAATATTTTATCGTTACCGTCGAGGTCAAAAATATATCCGCGTCCCCCATATACAGACCCGTGGAAACGGATTGTTCCCCCGACGATCCCCCGCACACACACAGCGTTTCGCTCAATCTTTCTTCCGACTATCAGAACTTGTGCTCCTCCGTGATCGGCTTTGACTGCGGAGGCGAGCGCGTGGCGGAGATTCTGAAATCGGGAGAAACCCATACGTATCAATTGAAATACGCGGCAGGCGAAGTGGTCGCGGGCGGTTTTGATCTCCCCGGAGACGGGAACGACTATCCGGCAGGCATCAAGCTGTACGATACGACGTTCCAGCCCTTCGCCAAAGGCTCTTGTACGTTTACCGGCAATCTTTCTTTTGATTATAAGAAAGATGAAAAAAATAATTGGGTAAGCTTTTCCGTTCCCCTGTCCCTTGAGGTTCTCTACGTCGAACCGTAAGCGCGGTGCCATCGCGTTTTCATTTTTTATCTATATTTTAAGAGGTATTTATGAAAAAAATCTTTATACTTTTTCTCGCGTTGGCGGTGCTGTTTCTGACGGGATGCAACCAAAAGCCCCACGCGGAAACTTCGGGAAATCCAAACGGCGGAACGGCGGACAATGAGAAACCTTCCGAAAATTGGCAGGATGCGCTTCGTGGAAAGGTCGTCTTTGCTTCCGGACGCAACGATCTGATCGACGTTTCCTCCCGTATCGTTTTTGAGAATAGCGTTGCCGACGCGGGTGAGTACGGTAGCAGTCAAACGTATACCTTTTATTACAGCAAGGCGGACGGAAAAGCGTACGTGTACTGCTTCGATCCCCTCTGCGATCACAAGGACTGTATGGCGTGTCCCAAAAATGATTGGGCGCTGGGCTGGTCGTTCGGCAATACCTTTCTCTATCAAAACCGCTTTTGGTGCGTGACGAGTTACGGAAAGCTCGTATCGTTCGCCTTTGACGGAACCGATAAGAGGATCGAATACGATCTGAACTACGAGTTCCCGGACGATAGACGGTACACGGTCTGGAGTCCGTGCGGTCTGTACGGTCCCTATCTGTATATCTCTCTGAAGCTGGATCAGAGCGGGTTTGAGCGGCAAACGCTTCGCTACAACATGGAAACCAAGGAGATGGAAAATCTGACCGAAAAGACGGGAAACGTGATCGTCCCCCATTATTTCTACAACGGCGAGATCTACGGAACCGTCAGTTCCGCGGAAACGGTGGATGCCTTCTGCAAATCGGATACGGATTTAAAGAATTTGGAATTTTTGGAGCCTCCGGAGGAAGGCCATACGATCACTTACGATCACGCCGTCGGAAGTGTTCTGATCGGCGACGTATATAAAGAACGGACAAGCATCTTCGAGCTGCCCGAATGGCTCGGCATATCGTTTTACAATATCGAAACGGGCGAAAAAAAGATGATGACGGCAGAGGATTTCGGCATGGAAAACCCCAATATCATTTATACGACGGATGAATACGTTTATTTTTATAACAGCGAATCTCTCACGATCGGCACGACGACGGTCGAGCGTCCGAACGGCAGTCAGGTCATCAAAATACAAAAATACAACGACGGCAAGCTCTACCGCATGCATGCCGACGGCACGAACATCGTTTGCGTATACGACAATCCCGATTATGAACTGAATGAAAATATGGTCATCTACGGTGACAAGGTCGTTATGCAGGGACGCTACATCAAGCTCGAAAACGGCGAAAAAAAGATATGGGGCGGCGCGCTCCAGGTCGCGGACATCAACCCCGACGGCACCTTCGGCGAATTTACGGAGGTAGAGGTGCTTCAATAATCCTACGATTCGCCGAACAAAATTGATTTTTGATGAGTTGGAAAGATAAATGATTGTTTATGGCTATGTCTGTTGCGTAGAGTTGGAAAAAGTTAGCCTTCCCTTGTGAGGGAAGGGGGACCGCGA
Organism: Clostridia bacterium; assembly: GCA_017412045.1. Classification (GTDB taxonomy): domain Bacteria; phylum Bacillota; class Clostridia; order Oscillospirales; family CAG-272; genus QALR01. Next base: position 232 of record JAFQOX010000040.1, on the reverse strand, counting down.
AGCGGTGGATGAGTAGTTGATAAAGAATTCGATGTTCGCTTTGTATGGATACAAAATGAAGATTTTATCTTTTCAAAACACTATCAAAGAACTTTGTAAAAATCCAAAGCAACGCCTCATCCGTCGGCTACGCCGACACCTTCCAACTCCACCTGCGGATGGAGTGCACCGGGGAAGGCTAACTGTAATCGGTATTTTCGGCAATAGACATAACTTTATCTTAAGTTGAGCC
>JAFQOX010000039.1 GCA_017412045.1 Clostridia bacterium | reverse complement strand
TGTTTACGCACTCTCCCTCAGTCTTTTGCTTCGCAAAATCCAGCTCCTACATTATGCTTCGCATAATGTGCAGAGGGAGCCTTTCCAGCTTTGTGCAACTTTTTATTTTTGAATTTTCTACATGGCTTTTTCGACAGTCTGCAACCCAACGGAGCTTCTCCGTTGGGTTTTTTCAACCGTCAGCCAATCGCGCCGCCGAGCAAGTCACAGAAGTCCTTGCGGGGCAACAGCATTTGCTTTTTTCATTTATTATGATTTTTGTTGATGAACATGAAGAAGATAAGATTTTTCATATCGAAAAAAGTAAATGCCTTGGCTCCGATAATCACAAAAGTAAACATTGACCTTTTCCGCCGCCCATGCTATAATGATATCGAGCTTTGGTGCGGTTTCCGCAATATACAAAGGGAAACACCGCCTTTCGGAAAGGAGAATTTACCGTGAATCCATACGAATGTCCGATCTGCCACGCGGAATATGAAGAAAATCCCCGCGTTTGTCCGTGCGGCTTTGAGGGGATCGAATATCCCTTCTTTTGGGAATCCAAGGAGCTGAACGAGGAATATGAGAAAAAACGTCTTTTCAAAATCTATAAATTTGCCAAGCGCGTCGTGACGGGTGAGCTTCCGTACGAGCCGTCTCCGCTGACCGTATACGAGTATGACGACCAAATCTACGTGGAGGAATCGGTCGATGACCGCGGGCTTGCTTACGTGGACTGCAAGGGCGACGGAAAGAGAAAAAGCTTCGCCGCCGAGGGACTCGTCGTTTTTCGCAGCCGTACGCCCGCGCTGTATTTGAATACCAACGAGGCGCATCATAATTTTCTGGATGAGAGCGCCGTGCGCATGATCTTTTTCGGCCCCGATTTCGAGCGGTTCGAGAACGGCTATTTCCGCCCTTATACCTTGCTCCGCTATCTATGGGTCGATGCCGAAAACCGATTTTTATCCGCCGAAAACAACGTGCTTTTTAATAAAGACAAAACGGAGCTGATCTCCTACGCCTCCCTGCGTCCGGAGACGGAGTACCGCGTGCCCGCATCCGTCAAAAGGCTCATGCCGCTCTGCTTCTACTATCCGAAGCATCTGAAAAAGCTGTGGCTTCCGAGGGGGATCCGTACCGTCGGCAGAGCCTTCTTCTTTTCCTACGGGGAAGAGCCCGAGATCATCTATTATTGAAAGGCGGCGAAAAACGGTGGACGATTTCTACGTTTATAGAGAAACGATGCCCTTCATTCTACAAACGGTGATCTTATCGCTTTGCTTTTTGTTCGGGCTTTTCATATGCATTCCTTTGTCAGGCATCCGTTATCCCGAGGCGGCGGAGCTGCAATACGAAGCCTGCACCTACCTGTCTTATGAATACAAACGCGTCGGGAAAAGCAGTTATCAGTACCACATTCGGGTCAAGGAATACGATGAACCGCTCGTGATCGACAATATCGTTCAACGAGCCGCCGACGGGGACCTGCTGGCATCGCTCCGACCGGGCGAGCCCCTTCAAATCAGCCTTGAGGATCGCAAGGATTTCCGTTTATACGAAATCTCCGCGCGCGGCGCCGATATTTTATCATACGAGGATTTTTTATCCCGTCACAGAAACAACGAACGGGTCGGCATCGTATTCTCTGCCCTGACTGCCGTCATTTCTTTCTCGTTTCTCGTAACGGGAATCGTATATTACATCAAAACGGGAAACGCCCTGAGAGGCTTTTCCTGATCTGCAAAATCGGAGGACTACCATGAAACATTTTGACTCTTTCGGCGTGATGATCGACTGCTCGCGCGACGCCGTGCCGAGCGTCGGGGGATTGAAGCGCTTTCTGAAAGCCGTCGCAAGCATGGGCTACAACGTGGCAATGCTCTATACCGAGGACACCTACGAGGTGGAAAACGAGCCCTACTTCGGCTACAAGCGCGGCCGTTATTCCGTGGAGGAGCTGAGGGAGATCGATGCTTACGCCGCTTCGGTCGGCATCGAGCTGATCCCCTTCATCCAGACTCTGGCGCATCTGAATCAGCTCAAGCGCTGGCGCGCGTACAGACATAAAATTTTTGACATTGACGATATTCTGCTGATCGACGAGCCGAAAACGTACGCTTTGCTGGAGAATATCTTTTCCACGCTCTCCAAAGCCTTCCGCTCGCGGCGCGTGCATATCGGCATGGACGAGGCGCACCACGTCGGTCTCGGCAAATATCTGGACACGCACGGCTTTACCGACCGCTACGCCCTTCTGACCAAGCACCTGAAGCGCGTTTGCGAGATCGCGGAGAAATACGGCTTTACTTCCACGATGATGGCGAACGACCTTTTCTTCAATCTTTCTCCCGGCGTATTCTGCTCCGACGAGGTCAGGGACTTTCCGCCCGCGATCACGGAAAACATTCCGCGCAATTGCGAGATGGTCTATTGGGATTATTTCGCCACGGACGAGGCGCGCTATGACGCCATGATGCGTTCCACGCAGAAGCTTTCCGAAAAAAGCTGGTTTTCGGGCGGCGCGTGGACGTGGAACACCTTCACGCCCCACAACCGCTACAGCATGAAGCGCAACGAAATCGCCATCGAAGCCTGTATCCGGAACGGTGTCCGCCAAGCCTTCTTTACGCTCTGGGGCGATAACGGCGGCGAATGCGCCTACGAGTCCGTGCTTCCCGCGCTCATGCACGCCGCGGCGGTGGCGAGAGGCATTTCCGAGGACGAAATGAAGCGCGAATTTCTCGCAATCACGGGCGAGCGCTTCGACGATATGATGGATCTCGACCTGCCCAACTATATTTTCGGCGCGGACGTCCCCGTGGAATCACCCTATTTCCAGCACAGCGCCTGCAATTACGCCAAAACGCATCTGTACGACGATCCCTTCCTCGGCACGATGAGCGCGAGCTTGCAGACCGAGGACAATTCGCTTTTCCCGCAATACGCAGAGCGTTTGCATTCACTTGCCGAAGCAAGCGAGCGTTACGGCTTGCTTTACGAGACCGCCGCTTGCCTTTGCGACGCGCTTTCCAAAAAGCTGCTCCTCGCCAAAAAGACCGGAGCCCTTTACGAAAAGGGCGATAAACAGGGTCTGCTTGCTTTGGCGCAGAACGATTACGCGGAATGCATCCGACTCGTCGATGCGTTTCATAAGGCGTTCCGCCGTCAATGGTACGCCGTCAATAAGACCTTCGGCTTTGAGGTCCACGATGCCCGCCTCGGCGGTTTGAAATGCCGTCTGGAAAGCTGTATGGAGCGATTGACCGACTACGCCGAGGACAGGATCTCCGACATCGCGGAGCTGGACGAGCCCCTGCTCCCCTATAAGGACACCTACGTAACCTCCTGGGCGGAAATGATCTCCGCCAATATCGTGTGATACGAAAAAATCCTCCGTCAACCGTTTGGTTTCCGGAGGATTTTTGATTGAACGTGAGTTCGATGAAAACTTGAAACGATAAGAATTTGTTTTTCCATCGAACTCACATTGATTCAGAGAATTTCTTTTGTCAGAGCCGTGCGCTTCGCGAGGAGCGAGCCGATCAGAACGACACCCGCGGAGATCACCGCCACCAGAGCCGCGATCCAGATGACCGCCTTCCAGCCGCCGTTGTCCGCGATCGCACCGAAGGCGTACGTACTGCAAACCGCGCCCGCGTAGCAGCAGGCGTCAAGCAAAGCGGAAATGCTTCCGACGTTGCCGTATTTGCGGATGCTGAAGGGGATCAGACTCGTCGTGACGTTGACGATACCGCAAACCATCAGATACATGACGGCAAAGAAGAGAAGCGTCAGAACCGTATTCTTCAGCGAATACAAAAGGGCGATGGCAAAAACGGAGAGTCCCGCAACCGTAAAGAGCAGACATTCCAGGAAAAGATGGCTGCGCAGATATTTTTTCATCCACTTGACGAGGAACGCGCCGAGCAGGGAGATCTCGGGCAGGATCATGGTCAGCAGAATGGAGAGCGATTCCTTCACGCCGAAATCCTGCTCCAGAATGGAGGGCAGCCACGTCACGACACCGTCACGGATAAAGACGGAGCAAGCCGCGCCGACACAGGCAAACACGAAAACGAAGGTAAAATAAGGAGTAAAGAGTCGGACCTTTCCCGCGGGTGCAGGAGAAGCCGCTTCCTTTTTGGGCTCCGCTTCGATCTCCGCGCCGTCGTGATGGAAGGCGTATTCCGTGCGGCGAACGCCGAAGAACCATGCCAGACCGACCGCAAAAACGGATGCAAACGAAAAGAAGAATACCGCGCGCCAGGAAACCTCAAGCTCCTTGAGCAGGGCGGAAACGCCGTAGCTGACGAAGGTGCCTATGCTATAGGTCATGCAGTTCCAGATGATGCAGCGTCCGATGTCCTTGCTCGCCAGAAACCGCGATTGGATATTGAGGATATTGCACCAGAGCATACTCTGCGCCAGACCGTTGACGAGCCAGATGTATTTCATGGGCTCGATCGAGGGGGAAAGACCGATGCCGAGATTGCAGAGCGCGGAAACGAGCATCGCAACCGTGACGGTATATTTCGGATTACAGTATTTGGCAATAAAGGCGTTGATGAGCTGCCCCGCCGCGTAGCTGAAAAAGTAAAACGAGCTGACCGTGCCCGCGATCGCCTGATCCACGCCGAAGTCACCGCGGATCAGACTCAGATTTGCGCCGTAGCAAAGCCTGCCCACGTAGGCGGTCGAATACGTCAGACAGCTGAGCAGGATCAGAAACGTCGCGTTTTTTCTGTTTAAAACTCTCATAGATACCTGTTTGCTCCTTCAAAATGAATTTATTATTCTATATATTATATCATACGCGCGAGGTGTTGTCAAGCGGTGCATCAAAGACTTCCGCGGCAACCATCAGCGGCGATTCGCCGTTCGGAAACAAAATATTGAAAAATTGATGATAAAAATGAGAAAAAGACCCGCGTACTGCCGTACGCGAGCCTTTGCTCACAAATATGGAAAATCAGAGCTCAAGCTTCATATCGCCATCCTTGACGAGCTTGCACTTTTTGAAGATCGCGTTGAAGATCAGGGAGAGCACGGCGGGAAGCACGAAGCAGACGAGAACGAGACCGATCCAATGGAGCGCGGTGACGTCGCCCGTATAACCGTTGGTTTTATCGTACCAGCCGAGGATCAGTCCGATCGGACCGAGCAGACCGCAGGTGCCCATGCCCGAATTGATGGCGAGACCGTACATCTTCAGATCGAAAACGCAAACCGCGAGAGGACCCGTGATCGCGGAAGCAAGCGTGGGTGCGAGCCAGATGCAGGGATTTTTGACGATATTGGGTACCTGGAGCATACTGGTGCCGATGCCCTGGGAGAGCAGACCGCCCCAACCGTTTTCACGGAAGCTGATGACGGCAAAGCCGACCATCTGCGCACAGCAGCCCGCAACGGCAGCCGCGCCCGCGATGGCAAGTCCCTCGGAGCTGCCCGCCGCCGCAAGGCTTCCCGTCATCACGAGACCGTGGCAGATCGCCGCGCTGGAGATCGGGAGCGTCAGAACCATGCCGACGACGACGGAAACGATGATGCCGGTGACCAGAGGTGCTTGCAGAGCCGCCCATCCGATGAATTTACTGATGTAGCCGACACCGATGCCGATGTAGGGCGCTACCCAGACGGAGAGCAGACCGCCGACGAGAATGGTAACGAAGGGGGTGACGATAATATCAATTTTGGTTTTTTTGGAAACGAGCATACCGATTTCAACGGCGATGATCGCGATGAGGAAGACGGCGAAGGGTCCGCCCGCGCCGCCCTTTGCGTTTGCGGCGTATCCGACTGCCGCCGCGGAGAACATGACCAGGGGAGAAGCTTTCAGGGAGTGCGCGATGGCAACGCCCATAGCGGCGCCCGCCATGGCTTTCGCGAAGCCGCCGATCGTGTCGAAAATTTCGAGATGGGGGATCATTCCGATTGCGCTGAAGATCGTACCGATGAGCAGCGACGCGAAAAGTCCGAGTGCCATGGCGCCCATGGCATCGATCAGGTATCGTTTGACAAAGCGTTTCATGAAAAAATCCTTTCTTTGCTGTTTTATTTATTTTTGTGTATATATGTGTATATACACTTTATCTATCGTATCACAAAAAAACTGCGTTGTCAAGTCATAAATCGACTTGAATTTTATTTTTTTTGTGATATAATAAAAATATCGATGATATTTGAGGTAATCAGCATATGAACAGCGAACAGAGAAGAGAAAAAATTATATCCGAATTGCAGGAAAGCGCAAAGCCGATCAGCGCGACCTGCTTTGCCAAAGAATTTTCCGTGACCCGTCAGATCATCGTTGCGGATATCGCGCTTCTGCGCGCAAGCGGATATACGATCCGCGCGGAGCATAAGGGTTATATTTTGGAAAAACCCGAGGGACACGCCATGCTCAAGCGCCTTGTCGTGAAGCACGGTAAAAATGATGTCAAGGACGAATTGTATACGATCGTCGATAATGGGGGCAAGGTGCTCAACGTGATCGTTGAACATTCCATATACGGAAAAATCGAGGCAGAATTGAACTTATCTTCCCGTTATGACGTCGATCGCTTCGTTTTGAACATCAACGAGACCGGAGCCAAGCCGCTTTCGTTTCTGACGGAGGGCCTGCACGTCCATACGATCGCAGTCAAGGACGAGGATTCCTTTCAAGGCATCGTGGAACGGTTGAAGGCAATGCGTATTTTTTTGGATTATAATTAGGGCTTGTTTGAAAAATGACAACACGCCCAAAAAGCGGTTATTTTTCCGCATAACTGCGCTTATTTTTTTGAAATACATACCGTATTTCTGCAAAAAATCAGCTTGTTCTACGAAAAAATTCCTCACTTTTGGTCATATCGCTATTTTTCAAACAAGCCCTAAATCCGACGATGGATATCCGAATTTTTTATCACGAGAGAAGATTGTACTTGACAACACTGCCGTTTCATGATATGATTTATGTGTATATACACATAAATACACACAGCGATTCATATTTCAAACACCACTGAAAAAGCAACTGCGAATCAAAATTTCCGGTTGGACAAAAACAAAACTACCGCTATGCGGAGAATGGAGATTATCATGTTTGAACACGCGAATTATACAATGCTGATGGACTTTTACGAACTGACGATGGCGAACGGCTATTTCGTTTCCGGTAAAAAGGACGAGATCGCCTATTTCGACGTTTTCTTCCGCGACATCCCCGATGGCGGCGGTTATGCGATCGCGGCAGGACTTGAGGAAGTTATTGATTATATCAAAAATCTGAAATTTACGGAAAAAGACATCGAGTTTCTGCGCGAAAAGAAGCTTTTTACGGAGGATTTCCTCGAATATCTGCGCAATTTCCGTTTTACGGGAGACATCTATGCAATTCCCGAGGGCACGCCCGTTTTCCCGCGTGAGCCGATGATGATCGTTCGCGCGCCCTCTATGGAAGCCCAGCTGATCGAAACCTTCATCCTGCTTGCGCTCAACCACCAGTCGCTGATCGCCACCAAGGCGAGCCGTATCGTCCGCGCGGCGAACGGACGCGCGGTTTCCGAATTCGGCGCACGTCGCGCGCAGGGCGCGGAATCCTCGATCTACGGCGCGAGAGCCGCTTATATCGGCGGATGCCATTCCACCTCCAATACGGTTGCGGACCGTGATTTCAACGTGACCGCCTCCGGTACGATGGCGCACGCGTGGGTACAGATGTTCGACACCGAATACGAAGCGTTTGAAACCTATTGCCGCATCTATCCTCACAACGCAACCCTCCTGATCGACACCTATAACGTCATGAAGAGCGGTTTGCCCAACGCCATCCGCGCATTCAAGGAGATCTTGATTCCGCAGGGTATTCATAATTTTGCCGTCCGTCTGGACTCCGGCGACATCGCTTATCTGACCAAAAAGATCCGCGCGGAGCTGATCCGTCAGGGCTTGCCCGAATGCAAGATCGTCGTATCCAACTCTCTGGACGAGCATATCATCCGCGATATTCTCGTGCAGGGTGCAGAGGTTGATGCGTTTGGCGTCGGCGAACGCCTGATCACGGCGAAGAGCAATCCCGTTTTCGGCGGCGTCTACAAGTTGGTTGCCGTTGAAAAGGGCGGAGAGATCATTCCCAAGATCAAGATCAGCGAAAATCCCGAAAAGATCACGAATCCCCATTTCAAGAAAATCTACCGTATTTACGATAAAGACAGCAACGAAGCGGTTGCCGACCTGCTCTGCGTACACGACGAGGTCTTTGACGGCACCGAGCCGATCGAGCTCTTCCACCCGCAGCATATCTGGAAACGGAAAACGCTTACCAATTATTATTTAAGAGAGCTTCTCGTTCCGATTTTCAAAAACGGCGAATGCGTTTACGAGTCTCCCTCCACGGAGGAGATCCGCGCGTATTGCCAGGGTCAGATCAATCAGCTCTGGGAGGAAGTCCGCCGCTTCGAAAATCCCCACGTATATTATGTAGACCTTTCCCAGAAACTTTGGGATCTCAAGCAGAATATGCTTCTCGGCAAATGATCCCTATTATGATTTGACAAGAACGGAAGGTGAAAGCCTTCCGTTTTTTTCGTGCGACGATTGCACGATCGTGATATATCATATTGAAAAAAGACAAGGAGATCGTTATGAAACAGTCCAAATGGATATGGAAGCCCGGTGATTTCGAGCTTTATCACAGTATGCTTCTACACAACAGAAGAACGTATCAGGGCATTTATTATCCGCCGATGTGGCGCGTGGATGCGCCCGCCCGCAACGTCATGCTTTATAAAAGAGCGGAGATCGAGCAGCGGGAAACGCTGACGGTTTATTCCAACGCAAAGCAGGCAAGCTTCCTGGTCGATAACACCCGCTATCCGGCCGGCACGACCGTGACGCTGGAGCCGGGCAAGCACTTTATCAAGCTGTTCGGCTATAAGCCCGACGGCTTCCCCGCCTTCTATTGCGTGGGCGACACCTTTGCATCCGATGAATCCTGGAAGTTCGGCTCGTACGGCGCCAGAGACGCGCACGCGGGTGCCAACGATATGTATACCGAGCCCGGCGACAATCCCGAAATCTTCAAATTCTCCTATGAGAGAATTGCTCCCGTATCCGCAGAGGAGACGAACGGCGGCACGCTGTACGATTTCGGCAAGGAAACCTTCGGCAAGCTGATTTTTGAAAATCTTGCTCCCGGAACAAGTGCGACCGTGATCTGCGGAGAATCCCGCGAGGAGGCGCTCTGCCCCGAGGAAGCGATCGTTTACGTCGATCTTTGCGAGGAAAACGGCGGCTTTGTATCGACCACCGTGGCGTTCCGCTATATTTTCGTGCCTGCGCTCGGATGTGACTATTCCCTTTGCGCGGATTACGAATATCTGCCGCTGGAAAATAAGGGCTCGTTCCGCTCGGATGATCCCATGATCAATAAGATCTGGGAGGTCGCGGATTATACGCTTCATCTCAACGCGCGCGAGGGATTCTTCGACGGTCTGAAGCGCGACCGCTGGGTCTGGGGCGGCGACGCTTATCAGAGCTATTTCGTCAACTATTATCTGATGAACGATAAAGACATCGTCCGCCGTACGCAGAGGATCCTGCGCGGCGCCAATCCGATGACCATGCACATCAATACGATCTCGGATTACACCTTCTATTGGATCGCGGCGATGTGGGAATATTATTTCCACACGGGGGACAAGCAGTTTATCTGGGCATCCTATCCCAATATGCTGACCACGATGAATTTCGTGACCAGCCGTCTGGACGAAGACGGTCTGTACGCAAAGCGCAGAGGCGACTGGGTTTTCGTTGACTGGTCTACGTTCTTCGACAAGGATTCCGGTCCCATGTGCGCGGAGCAGATGCTCCTTTGCCGCGCCTACGACTGTATGGCAAAGTGCGCCGCTCTGCTGGACGACGAGAAAACGGCGGAGAAATTTACGGAGCTGAAGGACGATCTCTACGAAAAGATCAACCGCTTGTACTGGGACGAGGAGAAGAGCGCGTTTATCGACGATTATGCGACGGGCAATCGCAACGTCACCCGCCACGCCAATATTTTCGCCCTGCTCTACGGTCTGACGAGCGAGGAGCGCAAGCAGAGAATCATCGACTGCGTCATTAAAAATCCCGAAATTCCCGCGATCACGACGCCGTACTTTGAATTCTTTGAATTGGACGCGATGTGCAGCATCGGAGAATTCCAATATATGACGGATATGCTCCACAGCTATTGGGGCGGTATGCTGAATCACGGCGCGACGACCATCTGGGAGGAATATTTCCCCGAAAAGAGCCGCGTAGAAAATTACGCGATGTACGGCAAGGCGTTCGGTAAGAGCCTGTGCCACGCGTGGGGCGCTTCCCCGATCTATCTGCTCGGTAAATACGCGCTGGGCGTTCGTCCGACCGCGCCTGCCTACGAAGCCTACGAGGTCCGCCCGAACCTGATGTGCTTCGGGGAATTGGAAGGAACGGTTCCCGCGGCGGACGGAACGGTATGGGTCAGAATGACGCGCGATGCCGTCACCGTGCGCGCCGATCTCGCGGGCGGTACGCTCGTCCTCGGTGACAAATCCTATCCCATCGAGAAGGACGTCGAGCTGACCGTTTCGCTTTCATCCTAAAATTTTCAAAAAATATCAAAAAACCATCTTGACAGATACGAAAAGATGTGGTATAATGACTCGGTAAAACAAAGAAGAACGATCTCCGTTCTCACCTTGATGTGCAGAGGCGCGCGGGTTAATAGGTATCTTACAGGGTCATTGTACCTTTTGGTATGGGATATTTATGCGGAGAATCGTTTGATTTTCCGCTTATTTTATTTTTTGGAGGTGCCGCATATCAGCAAACAGGAACATTTGATCAATGAGGAGATCACCGTAGCGCAGGTACGCCTCGTCGGAGAAGACGGCGCACAGCTCGGAATCGTATCCATTGATGAAGCACAGAACCTTTCCATCGACAAGGGTCTCGACCTTGTCATGATCGCACCGAAGGCAGAGCCCCCGGTGTGCCGTATTATGGATTACGGAAAATTTCGCTTTGAACAGGAAAAAAGAGAAAAGGAAGCGAAGAAAAAGCAGCAGGTTGTCGAAGTCAAAGAAATTCAGCTTTCTTGCAACATCGGCGAACATGACTTTCAGACCAAGCTCAACCATGCATTCCGTTTTTTGAAGGACGGTAATAAGGTTAAAGTTTGCGTAAGATTCAAGGGCCGCGAAATGCGTCACACCGAGCTCGGTATGGCGATCGTCATGAAATTCGCGGAGGCGGCATCCGAGTATGCCCAGATTGATAAGAAACCCGTTCTGGAAGGACGTAATCTTACATTGTTCTTAGCTCCCGTCAAACAGTAATTCTGTGCGGGACGGAAATATTTTGAAAGGAAGATAACATCATGGCAAAAATTAAGTCCCATAAGGCTACAGCAAAAAGATTTTCTATCACTAAAACCGGTAAGGTAAAAATGAACTCCTCTAACCGTCGTCACAAGCTTGGTATCAAGACTCCTAAGCGTAAGAGACAGCTCCGCTGCAACGCTTACCTCAGCAAATCCTTTGAGTCCACCATCAAGACTCTCATTCCCAACAAATAATTAACGACTACATTACAGGAGGAAACGTAAAATGGCAAGAGTAAAAGGCGCTATGATGGCGCGTAAGAGAAGAAATAAAGTCCTCAAGCTCGCAAAAGGTTATTGGGGCGCAAAGAGCAAGCACTTCAAGATGGCTAAACAGGCCGTTATGAAGAGCGGTAACTACGCATTCGCAGGCCGTAAGATGAAGAAGAGAGATTTCCGTTCTCTCTGGATCACCAGAATCTCTGCTCAGGCAAAGGTGAACGGCATCAACTACTCCAGATTTATGTGCGGTCTCAAGAAGGCAGGCATCAACCTCAACCGCAAGATGCTCGCTGAGCTCGCAGTCAACGACAAGGAAGCTTTCGCTTCTCTCTGCGAAACCGCTAAAGCAGCACTTTAATTGATAATGAAAACCAAAAACCAAAGCTCTCGCTTTGGTTTTTGCATTATATTGAGCCAAAGCCGAACGGTCAGGCTTGTCTGAAAACAAAAAAGGAGCCCGCTATGGAGATTATTACAAGTAAAAACAATCCTGCCGTCGTCGCCGCGGCGAAGCTTTCGGATAAAAAATACCGCGAGAAAACGCAGACCTTCGCGTTTGAGGGCATCAAGCTTTTCCGCGAGGCTTTTTCGGCGGGCGCGCGTTTCGTGCGCGTGTTCGTGACGGAGGACGCATATACGAAATACGGGGAAGCGCTGTCCGCGCTGTCCGAAGGCGTGCTGACCGTGGTTTCCGACGCGGTATACGAAAAGCTTTCCTTTGAGCGCGCGCCGCAGGGGATTTTCTGCGTCGCGGAATACTTTTCCGTACGGACGTCGGCGCAGGCATCCTTCGTGATTCTGCTGGACGGCGTCGCCGATCCCGGAAACTTCGGCGCGGTCCTGCGCTCGGCGGAGGCGTTTGGCGTGGATACCGTCTATATGGGAAAGGACGGCGCCGATTTTTACAACCCCAAAACCGTGCGCGCCTGCATGGGCTCGCTTTTCCGAACGGACGTCAGACGCTCGGACGATCTGGTCCGAGAGATCGAAAATCTGCAAAGGGAAGGCTTTCGCATTTTCGCGACGGCGCTGGATCCTCGTTCCAGAGACATCCGCGAGGTGGATTTTTCGGGTAAGATCGGCTTCGTCATCGGCAACGAGGGACACGGCGTTTCCGCCGAAGCGCTCGCGGCTTGCGACGGCACCGTGATCATTCCCATGTGCGAGGGCCCCGAATCCCTGAACGCGGCGGTCGCGTCGAGCATCGTCATGTGGGAAGCCGCGAGAAACAGAATATAAAGAGGAGAAGCAGATGAACCATCTCGTATATTGGGTCTGGCTCTCCCTGCGTTGCGGCGCGGGCAGTGAGCTGGGCAGTTATTTATTGAAGCATTTTTCCTCTCCCAAAGAGATTTACGAAGCGAAAAGAGAAGAGCTTCTGGCGATCCAAGGCATCAACGAGGAGATCGTCACCGCGCTGATGGACCGCTCTCTCGTATATCCGCAGAAGATCGTGGAATATTGCGAGCGCGTGAACGTGGGTATCCTGACGCTCGAAAGCGCCAATTATCCGGACCGCCTGCGCAGTATTTACGCCAAGCCGATCGTGCTTTACTATAAAGGAAGGCTTCCCGATTTCGATGCCAACGTCTGCATCGCCTGCGTGGGCATGAGAAAATGCAGTGAGTCGGGCGAGAGAAACGCGCGTCGGCTCGGCATGGATCTGGCGCACGCGGGCGCGATCGTCGTATCGGGCATGGCGAGCGGCATCGATACCGCCGTACAGAGCGGCGTGGTCGAGGCGGGCGGACATACCGTCGCCGTGCTGGGATGCGGCATCGATCGGATCTATCCGCCGCAGAACGGAGATCTGATGCGGCAAATTGCCAAAACGGGAACGGTAATGACGGAATACGCGCCGGGCACGGGTCCTTACGCCAGAAATTTCCCCATACGCAACCGCATCATTTCGGGACTTTCGCAGGGTACGGTCGTCGTGGAGGCGAATTATAAAAGCGGCTCCTTGATCACGGCGGATCACGCGGTCAGACAGGGAAGAGATATTTTTGCCTTCCCGGGATCGGCGGATGCCGAATGCGCCAGGGGTACGAACGCGCTGATCCGCAAGGGTGCCAAGCTCGTCGTCTGCGCGGAGGATATTCTCGAGGAATATGAATTGCTGTATCCGGACAGAATCTATACGGAAAACATCACGATGAAGAAAAACGCGGGACCGGAAGCCGCTTGCGCGCCGACGGCTTCGGAATCGGCAGATCGGAGCGCGCCGTGTCAAAAGCCGAAGAGCGCGCCCGCGAAAAAGAAAAATGACGGTGCGATGCTGCCCAAGAAGCCCGATCCGCCCGTGACCCCGCCGACGAAGGATGCGCGGGTATGCGAGGACGTAACGGGTAAAAAGCTTCTTTCCGTGATCCGCGGCGAGATGTCTGCGGACGAGATCGCTTCTGCGATGTCAGCCAAGGGCGAGACTCTTAACATCGGGGAGCTTCTCGGAACGCTGACGATCCTGGAGATCGACGGCTTCGTGCGCGCGTTGCCCGGCGGTAAATATTGCTTGATTTGATACGATCTTGTTTTTGAAGGACAAAAGAAAAAGGAACGCCGGGGCTCACGCAAGAAAAAATTGATCGTTTTTTCCTTTGCTCAAAAGGACCTTCCGGAAAAATATGTAAAATTATGCAGTAGAATAATTTTCATGTGTGAGTCCTGAAAAAAATCACGGCAAAAGCATTTACTTTTTATAAAAATCAATGATAAATTCTTGTTTAGCGGAGATGTTCCGTAGAAAAGCGAACATGAGATTCGCACCAATGTAGGGACCGGCGTCTCCGACGATCCGTGAATACAAACAAAAATTGCGCTTGTGATTTGTAGAATGTTACAATTCACCTATATGATTTTGTAAAAATATTTCATTTTTACGTGGACCGTCGAGGACGCCGGTCCCTACAAGCGAATCTAATTTTTGTGCGTAAAC
>JAFQOX010000038.1 GCA_017412045.1 Clostridia bacterium | reverse complement strand
CCATTTAGGCTATTTTCACTTGCTCACAATTTGATGGCGCGGGTGTGCGTCCGATCTCATCACGCGAACCTTACGGTTCGTGGGAATTTTGCATGGTATAGTGGGAAAAAGAATGATTCCGGAGGGCTATCCTTTGGGAGAGATCCGCCGCCCGTCAGTATACGAAGTCGGAATAAACTACAGTACGGCGGCAACCATCCGCGGCGATTCGCCGCTAAATTTCCGTTTATCTTTCCAAACCTTCATCGAACTCATATTTTCAAACAAGCCCATACGGAGATTATTATGGAAAATAAATTACAATATGCAACCCCCGCGCGGTATTTTGAGGAAGCGTTGCCGCTCGGCAACGGCACGCTCGGCGCGACGGTATACGGCGGCTGTGAAAGAGAACGCATTTCTCTGAACCACGACACGCTCTGGTCGGGCAAGCCGTATCAGAAAACGAGACGAAACGCCGAGGCGGCATACCGGGAAGCGCAGAGGCTTGCGCTTGCGGGCAAGCTTCCCGAGGCGGAAAAGCTTCTGGAAAAGGAATTTACCTCGGATTTCGGACAATCCTATCTGCCTGCGGGCAATCTGTGGATCGACACGGCGCACGATGCGCCCGTCACGGATTATGCTCGCGAGCTGGATATGGAAAACGGCGTCGTCCGCGTCTCTTATACGGCGGACAACGTACGCTTTGAGCGGGAATATTTCGTTTCCCATCCCGATCGCTGCATCTGCGTGAGATTGCGCGCCGACAAGCCCGCGGAGCTTACGGTTTGGGCGGAAAGCCCTCTGAAAAGCGAAGTCCGCGCGAGCGGAAGCAGGCTCTGTCTGACGGGCGAATGCCCCGTTTCCATCGCGCCCTCCTACGCGCGCGACGTATGCCCCACGGTCTACAACGGCGAGGGCATCAAGCTGACCGCCATCACGGACGTACGCGCGGACGGCGCGATCTCCGCAGAGAACGGCAAGATCCGAGTCACAGGCGCGACGGAGACCGTTCTGACCGTTTGCATCGCGACGAGCTTTCTCTCGTTTGACGTGATGCCCACGGGCGACAGCCTCGGCGCTTGCGAGAGGCAGACGGAGGCGGTGCGCGGGAAGTCTTACGAATCGCTTTTCTCGGCGCATACGGCGGATTTTTCGCGCTATTATGATCGCGTGAAGCTGGATCTCGGCTTTGAAACGCCCGCTCTCACGACGGATGCGCGCGTGAAGGCTGCCGAAAAATCTGCGGATCTTGGACTTGCGGAGCTGCTTTTCAACTTTGGCAGATATCTGATCATCGCCTCCTCGCGCGAGGGCTCTCAGGCTGCCAATCTGCAAGGCATATGGAATGAAGAAATGTTTGCGCCGTGGTCCTCGAATTATACGGTCAATATCAATACCGAAATGAACTATTGGCCCGTACTGACGTGCAATCTCGTCGGCTTCGATATGCCGATCGTTGATTTGACGAAAAAGATCAGCGTAACGGGCGCGCGTACGGCGAAGGATTTCTACGGCGCGAAGGGCTATTGCGCGCATCACAATATCGACCTGTGGGGACTTTCCACCCCCGTCGGCGCGCAGCGTAACGGATGCATCTGCTACGCCTTCTGGAACGTGTCCGCAGGCTGGCTCTGCCGACACGTATGGGAGCATTACGAATACACGCTCGACCGCGAATATCTGGAAAAAACGGCGTATCCGCTCATGCGCGGCGCGGCGGAATTCTTCCTTTCCACGCTCGTTCCGTACGAAGGAAAATATATCATGTGCCCCGCGACCTCGCCCGAAAATACGTTTTATTTTGCGGACGGCGTAAAGATCGCGCTCGCGCCGTATACGGCAATGTCGCAGGCGATCGTTGCGGACCTTTTCGAGAACGTGAGCCGCGCGGCGGACGTTCTGGAAATCGAGGATGCCTTCGTGCGTGAGATCCGCGAAAAGCTTCCTCTGCTCATGCCGCACGGGATCAACGAAAACGGCACTCTGACGGAATTCGACGCCGACCGTCCCGAAACGGACGAAAAGCACCGTCATACCTCCCATCTGTACGGTCTGTATCCGGGCGAGAGCATAACCGTGGAAAAAACGCCCGCGCTCGCAGAGGCTTGCAGACGAACGCTCCTGCGCCGCGGCGACGTCAGCACGGGCTGGAGCATGGGCTGGCGCGTCAATCTCTGGGCGAAGCTCGGAGACGGCAACCACGCGCTCGAGCTGGTCAAAAGACAGCTCACATACGTCGATCCCCGCGAACGCCGCACATGGAAGGGCGGCGGCACCTATCCCAATCTCTTTGATGCGCACCCGCCTTTTCAGATCGACGGCAATTTCGGCGTTTGTGCCGGAATCGCGCAGATGCTTTTGCAGAGTGAAAACGGCAAGATCAAAATTCTCCCCGCGCTTCCCGATGCCTTTGCGGAAGGAAGCGTTTCGGGACTGCTTGCCAAGGGCGGCGTGACCGTCGGCATCGAATGGAAGGACGGCAAGCCGACGAGATGCACGCTTTCGTCCGGCGTATCGCAGAGCGTGACGCTCGTGACGGCGTACGGAGAAAAAAAGATACACCTCGCGGCGGCGGAGGAAACGACCGTTTCTTTCTCGTGAAACGACCGCCGGAAGGAATGTGTTTTCAGCGCAACCGTATTTGCTTTTTTAAGATAAATTCTTGTCTATAGGTGTGTTTTGGGTTTTGTCAGCGCGCCAAAAGCGTAGATTCCGTTAGCCTTCCCCAGTGGGGGCAATGTCGTCAACTTAACGTTGACAACATTGCAGTGATATATTTCGCCATAGGCGAAATGTGATATTTGGGCTCTGCCCAAGTGATATTCGCGCTATGCGCGAGTGATATATTCCGCCGATAGCGGAATGTTAAGGT
>JAFQOX010000037.1 GCA_017412045.1 Clostridia bacterium | reverse complement strand
TTGGATTTGTCTGTTTGCAAGTGTAAAATTGTACGCAAACAGAACTTTTTCAAAAGCCTTATTTGCACGCGGGCTCCTTCCGCCTCGTAAACTCGGCACCTTCCTCCCGGAGGAAGGCTTTTTAGCATCTCATCTTTTAGCGAAATTGACGAAACTGAATTTTTAACTGACTTTTTCGACAAGCTGGAGCAAGAGCGAAGGGAGTCTCTCCCTTCGCTCTTGCTCTTTGTATTACGCCGTTTTATTTCTTTCGTTTGAAAGACCCGATCACGTCGAAATCCAGCACGAAGCGGCAGAATTTTGTATTTTCATACTTTATCAGTACGCGGTAAATTCCGAGCGTGATGAAATAAGCGATCACGCCCGCCAGCGTACCGACGATCGCGCCCGCGATGACGTCCGTGGGATAGTGTACCATGAAATAGTTCCGCGAAGCCGCCATCAGAGCGACGTAAGGAATGGAGATCGCAAGATATTTCTTGCCTCTCGTCAGCCAAAGCCCCGTTGCCGCCGCGGCCGCCGCCGTCGTATGACCCGAGGGGAAGGAAAATTCGCTTTCCGCGTGCGCGCCGACAAAGCTCCAGAACGCGCGGAAGGCTTCCTGCGCCTCGTAGGGACGGACGCGGCAGATCGTTTCCTTCAGAATGATATTCGTGATCAGCGCGCCGCAACAGATCGCGCCGAACATACAGATGCCGGTCTTTCTCGTCTTTGAAAACAGACCCAGACAGAGCGCGGTCAAAAGCAGTACGAGCCCCTTGTCGCCCGTAAAGCTGATCAGCTCCATGAGCGGCGACAAAAGCGCGCCGCACCATTCGGCGAGACGGTGGTAAAATTCCAGAATCGAGCCGTCAAAGCCCGCAAACGCAACGTCCAGCCATTTTGCAAAATTGCTTTCCATGATGTTCTCCTTATTCCGCAACGGTGATCGAGACCGAACCGATACCGCCGTGGATTTCCAATTTGTTTTTTCCGTTTCCGACGGTATCTTCGTTGGAAACGCTCTCTCCGTTTACCGTAGCTTTGCCGATGCCCTTTTCTACGGTGATGCTGTAATCCGAGCGATTGCCGAGAAGCGAAATTTCCGCCTTACCGACACCGCATTCGATTTCGCAGTCACCCGACAAGGCGGCTTCCATCGTGACGTCTCCGACGCCAAGTCCCATCTCCAGATCGTGCAACGCAGATCCCGAGAAGCTCAGCTTGCCCGTTCCGCCCTCGATCCCGACCGCTTCCGTCACGTTCAGCGCATGAATATCCACGTTGCCCGCGCCCAGCTCCATCGAGAAGCGTTCCGCCGTCAGCTCCGAGATCTTGACGTTGCCCGCGCCCGCTTCGATGTCGATACGGTCAAAGGAGTAGCCCTCAGGCACGGTCAGGATCACCGTGACCGTCCCGCGAAGCGCGGAACGCTTCTGATCCTGCACCGTCAGCCAACCGTTTTCACATCGAACGCTCAGCTTTTTGCCGTTGCTCTCCAGGGACAGCGCGTCTCCGCGCTTGATGACCAGCTCCGCCGCAGAAAGAGAAATTTTCAGATTTCGAACGCCGTCGGTGATTTCAAAGCTTTCCATTTCGCCGGTGGCTTCTCCGTCCGCGCCGAAAACAAAGCTTAACGTCGCAACCGTTTTCAGAATGCCGCCGAAGATCGCTACGATCAGGATCACGGCGAGCGCGATCGCGCAATATTTGATCAGCTTTTGCATTTGCGTCATTTGATATCAACACCTCCGAAGAGCGCGGTCGCCCGAACGTAAACCGTCGGCTTGGCCGCATCAAAGCTTCTTTTCTTTTCGTCGGAAACGCCGCCGAAGATCGAATTGGAATGGATCTTGACGTTGACGGTATCGGGCACGATAATATCAATACCGCCGAAAACCGCGCAGGCGCTGATCACGCAGTCGCCCTTGATTTCCGCGCCGCGGAGATCGCAATTCAGACCGCCGAAAACGGCGTTCAGCTCCGCGCCCTCAAAGACCTCGTTTGTGAAGTCCATATCCGATCCCCCGAACATTGCCGAGCCGTTTTTCAGCGTTTTGCCGTTTTCCTTCGCCTTACGGTAAGCCTCGTCGCTCTTGCCCGTGAAGATCGGTCCGAGGATCATTTTCAATCCGATCAGAATCACGATGACGGGAATCAAAAGCTCCCAGAGCATCGAAAAAGAGATCACGTCACGGACGGCAAGCAATAACAGCACGCCGATACAAATGCCGATGATATTTCCCAGCTTTTCGCGCTCGGTAAACAGACCGATCGCGCAAGGAACGATGATGAACAGCGTCCACCAGCCGTCAAAGACGATATCCACACCCACGCCGAGCGCTTTCATGACGAATACGGCACCCAGCGCCACGAGGACGATACCCCATAAAATACTGCTTCTTTTTTTCATTACGTATCACCTGATCTTTCTTGATAAGCTTCTATAACTGTACGTCCAGATCACCGATCCGGACGGAAATACCCTTCTCTCTTGCCAGACTTGATGCCATCTCCACGATTTTATCCTTATTTTTGTTGATCAGCAAAACGGCGATCTCGTTCTGCGTTTCACGGGGCAGGAGATTGACCATTTTTTGAGCAATGGAGGGAGAAAGCGAGGTCAGCTTGGAAAGAATCTTCGTGCCGACGGAGCCGTCGTCCTTCTCCAATTTTTCATGTACCGTCGGCAAAAGCGCGGCAACGACCGAGCCGTAATCCAGATCGTCGATTTCCAGCGTTATTTTCATCATCCTTGACCATGCCTTTCCTTTTTATTTAGGGCTTGTTTGAAAAATGACAACACGCCCAAAAAGCGGTTATTTTTCCGCATAACTGCGCTTATTTTTTTGAAATACATATCGTATTTCTGCAAAAAATCAGCTTGTTCTAAGAAAAAATTCCTCACTTTTGGTCATATCGCTATTTTTCAAACAAGCCCTACTTGATTACGAAATCTTTATTGTTTGCGGTCGGACGTCAGCGGTAGATTTCGAGAATATCGTCACACAAGCCGAGAATATCCGACAGAATCTGCGCGTTGCCGTAAAATTTTCCGCCTCCTCCTGCGTGATGGCAATATCGCGCTTCGGCGTGTAGTCGGAGAAGCCGATCTTTTTCAGCCCCGACCGTTTTGCGCGGCCTCGACGGTAGCCGTTTTGTTGGCGCAGACCGCCGGATGGGTATGAACGTGAAGGTCGTGTGTGATTTTTATCAGGAGAACCTTGCCTTTCTTCAGATTTCAGAAGGGTTCTATTTATAGAGTATCACAAAATACGACAAAAGTAAATATCCCGAACGCATTTTTTCAGGGTTTTTGAATGAGTAAACAATTTATGAACAAATGTAACTTTAAGGCTCCTTCCGAGAGGGAGCTGATAGGAAAATTGAACCGTTTATCCCGAATATGGGTCTTTTATCCCGCTTTGTTGAAAACTCCGAATCGGGCAGTATAATAAAGGTAGGCGTACAAAGTCCCCACGTTTCTCACGCAAGCGTAGATTCCAACTCAACAAAAGGTAGAGTCAGGGTTTTTGAATGAGTTAATAAAGTGTGAACGAAACTCAGAATCGGTTTGCCTGCCTCCGAGAGGAAGGTGGCGTTTGCGGAGCAAATGACGGAAGGAGCCTGCGTTATTTCAATTTTTGATAAAATTTTATGTTTACGCACTCTCCCTCAGTCACCTTGCGGTGACAGCGTCTCGTTGCGACTCGGTCACACCACGGCTCTGACAGCCGTCTAAGGCTGTCAGAGCCGTGGTGCCGCTACGCTACCTCTCGGAAGGAGCCTTAAAGTTATGTTCATAAATTGTTTACTCATTCAAAAACCGTGCGCATTTTTTTAATTGTGAACTTTTTATGAACGATTGGATTTTTTTGCGTGAATCACCATCATTTTCGCGTCTATATAAGTGAAGGCACAAAATTCAAAGCAGGACGGCGGAATGACCTTTTTGGTGAGATAAACGGAAATTTACTGTAGTAAAATGATCAAAAGCGCAAGATTCCCAAAGCCTCCACCTTCGGGGGAGGTGGCACGGCTTGCCGTGACGGAGAGGGTTTTTTGAGTAAATTTATGCCCTCTCAGTCAGCTTTGCTGACAGCTCTCCCGGAGGGCGAGCCTTGTGGTATCATTCGCTTAAACGAGCGTAAACAATCATTTATCGTTCCGCCCCATAAGCTGTTACCGTGAACAAAAAAGAGAAAAATTTGCCTTATCGCCTTTTTTATGTTATACTGTTGTTTCATTATCATCACGGACAAATCCGCTTCAGAGGTACATTATGCTACTATATCTTTCCATGATCGACAGCGAATCGGATCAGACCGAATTCGAACGAATCTACCGAAAATATGAAGAGCCCATCTTCAGAAAAATACTGTATATCCTTCATAATCAGCAGGATACGGAGGACGTCATGCAGGAGGTGTGGATCAAGGTTGCGAAAAACATATCCGTTTTCCGCGATATGAACGATACCGTCATCTTCTCGTACATTATGAAAATCGCGAACAATCAGACGATGTCCTTTTTCCGAAAGCAGAACCAAAATGAAGTTTCCATGACGGACGAGGAGGTCGACGAGATCGTCTGCGACGACGCGCTTTTTACCGCGTGCGAGCGCGTGGAGATCGAGGAGATCACGGCGTGCTTCGCCGAGCTTCCCGCGATCTACAGGGACGTTCTGAGCTTATATTTTTTTCACGGAAACACCACGTCTCAGATCGCGCGCCTGCTCGGTATGAAGGATTCGACCGTCAGCTCAAGACTCAACCGAGGCAGAAAATTACTGATCAGACTTCTGGAAAGGAGAGGAATTCATGAATAATCCCAATATCTGCGGACAATCCCGCTTACAGGAAGCCATCCGCCGCTACGAGGCTTCCCTTTACGCTTCCATGCCGCAATCGGAGGAGCCGATCCGCTACTCCTCCCGCTATCGCAGACGGATGCGCAAGCTCTGCGGAAATCTGTACGCGCGTCCCGCGCTTCCTGCCATCGGCATCCAAAAATACGCTGCCGTGGCATTGCTGACCGCTCTGCTGTTGGTCACGAGCATATTTTCCATTTCCGCTACAAGAACCGCCGTTTCGGAATGGTTTATCAACATCTACGAAAGCTTCACGGAGATCTTTTCCCCGCAGCGCGGCCGCCACACCGCGCCGGACTCGATCGAAAAGGTTTATTTTCCCTCGGGAATCCCGGACGGATATTTTCTGGAGGACAACTATCTCGCGCAGAATGAATCCAAATTTACGTGGGAAAATGAAAACGGGGACCGCATCTTCTTTATCCAGACGCCCCTGCATTCCAAAACGACGGTGGATAACGAGGAAACCGAGCAAGAAACGACCTGGATCGGCGAGGTCAAATGCCTTTTTACGCGTAAAAACGGAAAAACCTGTGTGTATTGGAACAACAGGGAATACGCCTTCTCACTCATCGCTTCCAAGGAATTGACACGCGAGGAATACACCGAAATCATCACTTCCGTCACCGAAAGGAGAGCATCATGAAAAATTCAAAGTTTTTGAAATGCCTGATTGCCGCTTTTCTGGCAATCGGCTTGACGGTCACGCTGAGCATCGTCCTGCCCACCGTCGTTTTTAACGTCAACACCATGCACACCGTCACGAGCATGAGCTTTATCGACGGGTACGCCTGTGTCAGCGCAGACTATACCGGCTACGAGGATGCGTTGGATCTTCTCGTCAACGTCCGGATCGAACGCAAAAGCTCCCTGTTTTCCTATGAAGAGATCGTTAACGACGACCGCAGGGCAAAGGCGGAAAGCTATCGGGAAGAATTCTTCTATCCGATCGACCGGGACGGTACCTACCGCTGTACGGTCACTTATACGGTCACGGGCGCGGACGGACGCGACGTCATCACCTTCCGCGATACCCAAACGTACAAAGCCGCCGACCATCCCGAGCATACGCACGTATGGGACACCGAAACCGTGATCGAGAGCGCCACCTGCACGAAGGCCGGACAAACGGAAAAGCTCTGTCGTTGCGGAGAAAAGTCGGTTTTTGAAATCGAAAAAGCGCCCCACACGCCGGGTGAGCCCGTCGTGGCGATTCCGCCCGTGGGAGGAAAATACGGCGTGATGTGCCGATATTGCAAGGTCTGCAATCAAGTCCTCTCGCAGGAGCCCATTCCTCCTACGGGCTCCGTCGGTCTGTCTTACCGTGTCAACGATGACGGCAAGACCTGCACCGTCACGGGCATGGGCACCTGCACGGATAAGATCGTGATGATCAACGAATATATCGACGGCTACCGCGTGACCGTGATCGGCAAGGATGCCTTCCGCGGCACGGCGATCACGAGCATAAAGCTCCCCGATTCCGTCGTCACGATCGGCGAGTTCGCATTCAGCGAATCACAGCTTGCCTCCGTCAAGCTTTCCGCCAACCTGCGCGAAATCGGTGAGCGCGCGTTCTACGGCTGTTCCGCCATCACGAGATTGGAGCTTCCCGAAACGCTGACCGTTCTGGGAAAGGGCGCGTTCGTGGGAATGAGCGGTATTGATACCATTGAAATTCCGTCGGGAGTCTCCGAAATTCCCGAAATGCTCCTGTACGACTGTTCTTCGCTTTACGAAATCAAGCTCCACGATGCGATCCGTTCCATCGGCTCGGAGGCGTTCGCGCGCACTGCCATTCGCTCCCTGACCCTGCCTACCGCGCTGACCGAGGTCGCTGACGGACTCTTCCGGAATTGCGATGCACTGACCGCCGTCACACTCCCGGGCGAAGCCGTCCGCATCGGAGAATACGCATTTGAATATTGCAAAGCACTGACCGCCGTCGACATTCCCGACTCCGTCACGGAAATCGGACAGTACGCCTTTTCCTTCTGTACCTCTCTGGGCGAGGTACAGCTCCCGCAGGCGCTCAGCGTGATCGAGCCAAGAACGTTTTTTAACTGCTCCTCTCTGCGTTCCGTCAGCTTCCCCGATGCGCTCACCGCCATCGGCGAAAGTGCCTTTGAGTATTGCGCTTCGCTCTCTGCCGTTCATCTTCCCGAGAGCGCGCTCCGTCTCAGCGCAAGTATTTTCGGCGGATGCACCCGTCTTTCCGAGGTTTCTCTGCCGACAGGCTTAACGGAAATCCCTGACGGGACGTTCAGAAACTGCAATCTGACCGAATCGGTTCTGAACGATGGCATCACGTCCATCGGCAAATTCGCCTTCAGTGGCTGTCCGTTCGAATCCATCCGCATTCCCGATTCCGTCACGTCTATCGGCTCTTACGCGTTCAGCAACTGTGAAAAGCTTTCGCAGATCAATATTCCGAGCGGGATAACCAGGCTCAGCGATAACGTCTTTTCCGGTTGTGCCTTCACAAGCTTTACGATCCCCGACTCCGTCACGTCCATCGGCTTTGATGCCTTCAGTTACTGTCGGTATCTGCAATCCGTCGTCATTCCGGATTCCGTTACCTCGATCGAAAGCGAAGCCTTCCAGGGCTGTTATGCTTTGAAGGAAATCACGATTCCCGCATCCGTCACCGTCATTTCCGCCGGCTTGTTCGATCAGTGCGGCGCTTTGAGAACGCTTACGCTTCACGACGGTATTACCGAAATCAAGGGATACGCCTTCAACGGCTGTACGGCGATCAAGAATTTCACCTGCCCGAACCGCCTGGAGAGCATCGGAAAGTACGCGTTTGCAGGCTGTCCCTTCTCGCAGATCATTCTCCCCGAAACCGTCAGAACGATCGGTGACTACGCCTTTTCCAACAACGAGCATCTCGTCAGCATTTCGATTCCCGATGCCGCAACGTACATCGGAGAAGGCGCCTTCTTCCATTGCGTAAGCCTTTCCGAGATCACGCTCCCCTCGGGCATTACGTCGATCAAAAAATACACCTTTGCGTTCTGCTCGAATCTGCGCTCGCTTCAAATCCCCGACGCCGTTACCGTCATCGAGTCCTATGCTTTCCATAGCTGCACCGAGCTGAAAACGCTCATTTTCCCCGCATCGCTGGAAAAGATCGAGGGCTATCTCTGGGCGGATTCCGCTTCCAAGACGATCCGTTACGAGGGAACGCAAGCACAATGGGATGCCATTGAAAAAGGAAAGTGGCCGAATGCGCCCTATTCCGTGATCTGCGCGCTTCCGGACTCCCAATGATTACGCGAAGTTGAAGGTTTCTCCGTTTTCTTTATGTTCCGCTATTGCATAAGCGCATCTTCCGTGCTATAATATAATATATCACCGAATTTTCAGAGTTAAGGATGTTTTTATGTCAAAAATCAAAATCTTCATTTCTCTTTTTCTGATCGTGGCGGTCGCCTGTATTCCGACCGTTTGCTCTACACCCGATTCCGACGGCATCATGCCCCTGAATCTGCATACGCTGCATACCGTAACGAGCTTTGGCTTCGTGGACCATCACGCCTTCGTCAACGTGGACTTTATGGGCTATGAAGAAACGGCGGATCTGCGTATCGACGTGCGGATCGAAAAACAGAATTTTCTGCTTTTCCGTGAGACGGTCGTTTCCGACAGCCGTTTCTTTCAGGGCGAAAGCTACCATGACGAATTTTTCTATCCGCTTTATTCGGACGGGATCTACGATTGTACCGTGACCTATACCGTCATGGGCAAGGATGGCGAGGACCTGATCACGTTCCACGATACCCGCACGTACAGGCTTTCCGAGCATACGGAGCATACGCACGTATGGAATCGGGAACGCAACGAGCCTACCGCGCAAAAGGAGGGTCTGGAACGCAAATTCTGTTATTGCGGTCAATCGGAAACCACCGTTCTGGAAAAGCTCCCCTATCAGGGGGATAGCTCCGCCAACGGCAGAGATCCCGTAACAAGTCTCGGCGCCTCCGGGCGGCCCATAGATTCGATCGGGCGCGGCATTTCCACTCTCGTAAACAAAAATGCTTATGGGGTCAACAGCTACTCCGCGTTCGGGACACAAACGCAAACCTGCAACTGTCCGTTCTGCGAGCTACAGCGATCCATGCCGAAGACCACCCCCACCTTTCCGAGCGGTCCCTCCATTCCAACGATAGATCCTTGGAAAAAACAGCAGGAGGCCTACGCAAGGAGCAATAACCTGAATCCTTATCATATCAACAACAGTTATCGTTTCAAATAAAATCCAAGGCGGAAAAGAATTGCTCTTTTCCGCCCTTTTTTATCGGAGCAACCGTAGAGATTTTTTGATCAGGACAACCGTATTTACTTTTTTCACTATGATTCGAATGAGAAAAAGATAAGATTTTTCATATTCGGAAAATCTTAAAGCAAAAAGATTATTTGTTCTGTGTCAACAGACGGGGCTTTTTATAAAATGTTTCCCTTTGATAAGGGGAAACGATCAACTTTTTCTTTGTTTGAAAGAAAAAGTTGCAAAAAGAAGCAAACAAACGTGCCGTTTGATCGCTGGTGCGTGCGGGAGCAAAGTACCGCGAATCCCGCCGGACTCTGCGCAAATGCACTCTGATTTGCAGGGCAAATCAGAGTACGATATTGCTTGCCGAAACCGCCGGCACGGTTTCGGACACCGTCGGCTATTC
>JAFQOX010000036.1 GCA_017412045.1 Clostridia bacterium | reverse complement strand
TGCGCTTGTGATTTGTAGAATGTTACAATTCACCTATATGATTTTGTAAAAATATTTCATTTTTACGTGGACCGTCGAGGACGCCGGTCCCTACAAGCGAATCTAATTTTTGTGCGTAAACGGGACTATAAACAAGAATTTTTTCCATCGAGCTCGCGTTATTCTGCGGTTTGGTTTTGCAGGATCAGCGTGACGGTGCCGCCGTCCGTCACGGATAACAGGAAAACGTCCTTGAGATTTCCGACGTTTTGCTGCCGCATGGTCTGCTCAAGCCAGCCCTTGGTTTTTCCGATTTTTTTCAGAAGCGATTCGTTCAGAACGCCGTCGATGACGACGGCGTGGGAGAGCGGCGCTTCTTTTTTCGGAAATACGGAAATCTGCCCGTTCTGCTCCAGGATCGCGTAATCCACCTCGGAAACGGACGCGACGTTTTTCAGACGTAATTCGCAAAGAAGATCCTCCAGGGAGAGCCTGACGCGGGACATCTCCTTTTTCCTTATTTTTCCGTGTAAAATCACGATGCTCGGACTGCCGTCCAGAATCTTTTTCAATCGGGCGCATTTGGTTGCGAGAAACGAAAAGATGATTTCCAGAGGGATGAGGGTCAGGATCGGAATCACGGCGTTCCAGATCGGTATCGCCGGATCCGTCAGCGGATACGAGGCGATGTCGGAGAGCAGAAAGGTCGTGACCAGCTCGGAGATCTGGATCTCTCCGATTTGTCTTTTCCCCGAAAAACGCATGACGGCGAGCAAAAGCAGATAAATGAGAATCGTTCTGATGAAAATAACTGCCAAAAAAACATCATCCTTTCACAAAATATGAATAAAAAAGCTTTTATTTTTATTATTTATGTAAATTGTAAAAATATTTATTGAAAAATTTTCCGCTTTGCGTTATAATATAAGATGTATACTTATATTTCCAACAATGGCTTTTGAAAGGAGCAAATATTATGGATGATTTCAGATCCGCAAACGTTGAATACAGCGTGCCGTTGAAAACGTTGATTGATGAATTTAAGCTTGAAACACTTTATATCCCGGAAGGCAGAAAAATAAAAATTACGCAGCCCGAGGTGAACCGCCCCGGTCTCGCGCTGTCAGGCTTTTTCGAATTTTTTGATCACAACCGCGTCCAGCTTCTGGGTAACGCGGAGCACCAGTACATCGCCTCTCTTTCCAAAACGGAGAGACTGTACAGACTGGAGCAGTTTGCCGTTCACCATCCTCCCGTGATCATCATCACGACCAGCCTGAGCGTTTTCGATGAGATCTGGATGGTCGTGAAAAAATACGGCATCGCGCTTTTGCGTACGAAGGATACGACCTCCGTTTTCCAGGCGGCGCTGATCGCGTC
The DNA here is from genome assembly GCA_017412045.1 of Clostridia bacterium. Lineage (GTDB taxonomy): Bacteria > Bacillota > Clostridia > Oscillospirales > CAG-272 > QALR01. The sequence goes on along the minus strand of JAFQOX010000036.1, from coordinate 13,059 downwards.
CCTGAATATTCATCTCGCGCCCCGCATCACCAGACACGGCGTTTTCGTGGAGGTATACGGCGAAGGTATTCTGATCCTCGGTGAAAGCGGCGTGGGTAAGAGCGAAACCGCCATTGAGCTTGTCAAGAGAGGACACCGTCTGGTTGCGGACGACGCAGTAGAGATCAAGCGAGTGTCCGCGAAAACGCTCGTCGGTACGGCGCCGGAAATTATTCGTTATTTCGTTGAGCTGCGCGGTATCGGCATCGTGGATATCCGCCGCATCTTCGGTATGGGCTCCGTCAAGGCGAGCGAAAAGGTGGATATGATCATCAAATTCGAGCCTTGGGATAAGAATAAGGTTTACGACCGCATCGGTCTGGAGCAGGAGACGACGGAGATTCTGGGACTTGATATTCCTACGACGACCATTCCCGTCCGTCCCGGCCGTAATCTGGCAATCATCCTTGAGATCGCCGCGATGAATAACCGTCAGCGTAAGATGGGTTATAATACGGCGGAGGAATTCAATCAGAGAATGATGGAACAGATCTTCGCTCCGAAGGAAGAGGATTGACGGGGGAAAAGGATCGTACTCTATGGATAGAAATTTACCCCAAACTTATAAAAATCTCCGCGCGCTTTTGCTGACGACCCTGCTTGCCGTGCTTGCTATTTTCGCGGCGATGGATCTTGCGTACCTGACGCACACGGTCGGACATTTTGCATTGATGATCGCGCTGGGCGTGCTTGCGGTCATTCGGATGACCTGCGATAAGACCGTATTTGTTCTGAATGCGGCGGCTCTGCTCATCATTTTGTTTTTTGCGAGCGGCAAATCGTTGACGGTTGCGCTGTTTGGCGCGGTTCTGATTTTGGGCGCGCTCCTGCTCTCCGTTGCCGTCGGCAAAAAAAGCGCCAAGACCTCTGCCGTGCTGACGGTCGGCATCACCGTTTCCGTCGGTTACGCCCTCGTGACGGCGCTCGTATACGCCGCGGCGGGAAATTCACTCGCTCCGGCGGATCTTTTCGAGAAGCTGAACGCCGTTTTCGATTCCGCGAAGGCCATGATGGCAGACGTGATCCGCGCGTCTGTCGATGCCCTTTCGGAGGAGCTGCTGGCTTATTATGCCAAGCAGGGCGTGACGAAGGAGATGCTTCTGGAAATGTCCCTGATGACCATGGAGGCCTCTCTCGATCTGGTGCAGCTGCTGTTGCCGGGCTGTTTCCTCTTTCTGGTACAGGCGATGGCTTATATCGGGGTCGCTTCGTTTGAAAAAACCGCGCGTTTCGTGCGCTGCGACGTGATTTTGCCCGAAGCGCGCTGGCACTTATATCCGACGCAGGTATCCTGTATCGTTTATTTCATTGTGATCAGCGCGTATCTCCTGGCAGGATTCTTTGCTCCGACGTCCGCCTTTGCGATGATCATGATGAATTTCTGGATCACGATGATGCCCGTTATGATCGCCTGCGGTCTGAACGGCCTGATGATGCGTCTGAAGCACCCGCGGCTCCGCAAATCCACGGTTTTTATTCTCATTCTTTTTGCGGCAGGTTGTCTTTTTTTGACGGATACGGCTCTTCCTTTGGGCATTTTCATGCTGACCTTCATGGGCGCGCAGGACGTTTCCCTCGCGAGGACGGCAGAGTTCGCGGCGAGAAAAAACAGAGATTCCGAATAATCTGTTTGAAAAATATTTCATTGGAAAGTTGGACTGACTATGTCTGAAAACCCTAAACAAATGAGGCGTATGCTTGCCGCGACGACCGCGCTTTTATTGTTGGCGGTCGCCGTGTTGGCAATTTCGGTCATATTGATCGTGTATACGCATATTTCCCATCTTCTGATCGTATGTGGCACCTTGATCACGTATTTTCTCGCTTCCCTTTGTATTACCTTGATCACGATTGCCCGCAACCGTATGGCGAAGGGGAATTTTACGGACGTCAAGGATTCCGTTTTTGGAACGATCGCGTTCAGCTTTACGCAGAATTCCAATATGCCGATCCTGATCTGTGACGAAAAGGGAAAGATCGTCTGGAATAATACGGTTCTGTTTTCCGGATCTAAAGCCGGCGGCGTCCTGCACGGAAAATTTTTAGACCATATCTGCAACGCCAATCTGGAAGCGATCTCACAGGCGGGCAGTCAGGGAAAAGAGGTCTCTTTTTTCGCGGCGTACTGCCTTGCGGGTCACGAAAACGACACCTTCTGCGCGAAGGCTTACCAATCCGTAGCGCAAGGAAAAACGTATTATGCGATCATTTTTGAAAATATCACGAAAACCAAGGAATTGCAAGAGGCCTTGGTGAAGGGAAATACCATGATCGCGTACGCGATGATTGATAATCTGGATGAGCTGACGCAATACGTGCAGGAGCTTTATTCCAGAACGACGTATGACGTTGAAAATATCCTTCGGCGCATGATGGAGAAGGTCGGCGGTATCGTCCGAAATTACGGAAATAACAAATTCATGCTGGTTTTTGCGGCGGAGCATCTGGCTACCTTCGAAAAGGACCGCTTCGACGTTCTGGATGAAGTGCGAGAGATCCGCGTGGGCGCTACGGCGCTCCCCATTACGATGTCGATGGGCATTGCAAAGATCTCGGGCAGCCTGTACGAAAAGGAAAGAGCGACGCAAGCGGCTCTGGATATGGCTCTTCAGCGAGGCGGCGACCAGGTCGCCGTGAAAAGCGAAGGCAAATTTGAATTTTACGGCGGAAAAACGAAAACCATCCAAAAGCAGGATAAGGTAACCTCCCGCGTGAGAGCGAACGAGCTGCTGGGTCTGATCTCCATGTCTGAAAACGTGATGATCATGGGGCATAAGTATCCCGATTTTGATGCGTTCGCCTCCTGTATTGCGGTATTTCGTCTGGCAAAGATCTGCGGCACAAAAGCGTTCATCGTCTGCGATAAAACGACCAAAACGCTGGAGCCCTGCTTCAAAAGGATCGAGGGCAATCCCGAATACGAGAACGTCTTTATTGATAAAACGGAGGCGCAGGATATGATCCGAAGCGATACCCTCGCCGTTCTCGTGGACGTCAATAATATTGATTTCTGCGAGGCACCCGATATTGTCAATACCGCCAGAGATTTTGTCGTGATCGACCATCACAGAAAAACGACGGAATTCAAGATTCCGCCGAGGATATCTTATATAGAGCCATCCGCAAGCTCGGCTTCCGAGCTCCTCAGCGAATTTCTGGAGCAAATCGTTCCGCTCAGGACCCTGCCCAAAATCGAAGCGGATTTTTTGCTTGCGGGAATCTTTCTGGATACGAAAAATTTCTCGCACAATACGGGCGTGCGAACCTTCTCCGCCGCGACGTATCTGCGGAGCGAAGGCGCAAATCCTCTGGACGTAAAGGCTCTTTTCAATATGGAGCTGGACGACTTCCGCTCGGAAGCAAACTTTGAAACGAACGTCACGATGTACCGTAAGTATATCGCGCTGGCACTGAATGAGAACGAGGACAATCCTCCGATCGCCCGCGTGAACGCCTCCAGGGCGGCGGACAGACTTCTGACCGTATCCGGCGTCAGGGCAAGCTTTGCTTTTTGCCGTATCGGAGACAGCGTCCATATTTCGGCGCGCTCGCAGGGTAAGATCAACGTACAGCTGATCCTGGAAAAGGTCGGCGGCGGCGGACATTTTGACTCTGCCGGCGCGCAGATCAAGGGCGTTGACGTGTCGGAGGCGGCACTCCGCGTCCGCGAGGCCATCGACCAATATTACGCCGAGAACCATTCCGCCAGATAATTTGACGGCGTAAAAGGAAAAAGCATTGGCATACACCAAACGGGAAGCCGTTTGGTGTATCAGACCGTCGAAAAAGCCATGTAGAAAATTCAAAAATAAAAAGTTGCACAAAGCCGGAAAGGCTCCCTCCGCACATTATGCGAAGCATAATGTAGGAGCTGGATTTTGCGAAGCAAAAGACTGAGGGAGAGTGCGTGATTCAAGAATTTTTGATTGGATTTGTCTGTTTACAAGTGTAAAATTGTACGCAAACAGAACTTTTTTAAAAGCCTTATTTGCACGCGGTCTCCTTCCGCCTCGTAAACTCGGCACCTTCCTCCCGGAGGAAGGCTTTTTAGCATCTCATCTTTTAGCGAAATTGACGAAACTGAATTTTTTAACTGACTTTATCGACAAGCTGATACACCAAACGGAAAGCCGCTTGGTGTATTTTTTCTATGGAAACCTTGAGAATTATGCATAATTTTTTCTCTTATGGCGTAAACTTATCGGATACGACAAGAGAGAGTGACATGATTTTCAGACCTTTTCGTGTATTCTGTATATGGAAAAGCATTTTTGTTTTTCCGTACGGAAAAAGAAAAGGAGATGTAAAAAATGACAGATGAAAAAATGAATGGAAATCCGGGGCGGGTCTCCGTCGCGGAAAACGCCGGCGTTCTGACGGAACGGCAGGTCCGCCCGATCAGCGCGATCAGACCGTCGGCGAAAAAACCGAGCCTGCGCGGCGCGGCGTCCTCTCTGCTGGGAATCGTGCTGGGATTTTTGCTCGGAGGGACGGAGTTCCCGCTACAGACCTATCCGCTCGGATGCGCGTTGGTTTCCGCGCTTCCCCGGCATATGATTTCCGCTATGATCGGGATCGTTGCGCGTTCCGTATATCTGCTGATGAACGGCGAGGAGCTGCTGGTTCCCATGATCTGTTCCGTTTCGCTTTTGACTTGCCGCATCGTTTTGAATTTCGTTTTATTCGGAAAAAGCAAGCTTTTGCGATTAAAACGGCTTCCCGACCCCGTTTCCATGAAGATGCTTTTGTGCGCGATTTTCGTGTTCGGGATTTCTTTTTTGGATGCCGTGTACGTCGGCATTACGCCGCACAGCGTTTTGCGCGCGGCTTTGTCGGCGATCGTCGCCGTGACGTTTACGTTGCTGTTTACGTTCTTTTTTGACGAGGAATATCGGCAGAATTCCGTATTTGAGGCGGGCTTCGGCGCGATTTGCTTTTCGCTTGCGTTATCGTTTGCCCCGTTTTCCATAGGGACGTTTGCCGTCGGACAGGCGGCGGCGTTTGCCATTACTTTGTATACCGGCTTCCTCGGCGCACCGACCAGAAGCGCTTCCGTCGGTCTGCTTTGCGGCGCGACGCTGGGTGGATTTTTCGGACCCGTTTTTGCCCTGGCGGGCTTGGTCGCGGGCATTTTTTCGGATGCCTACGTCATCCTGGGCGGCTTCGGCGCTCTGCTGGTGACGGCTTGCGGACTTTTGTATTTCAGCGGTCTGGAAATGGTAACGGAGGTTTTCCCGGAATTATTGACGGCGACGGGGCTGCTTACCTTTCTCGTGGCCTTTCGTTGCTTGCCGCGATCCCGTTTCCCGGAAACCTCCGGTATTCAGGAAAACGAAAATGCGGCGTGCGCGCTGTGGACGAGGAAAAACAAGGCGGAGAGGGAACAGCGCATGATGGGACTCTCCAAAGCGATGGATTCGCTGTCCTGTATGGTGCAGGGGCTTTCCGAGCGCTTCCGCCGTCCGAGCATGGAGAAAATGTCGGAAAAATGTAAGGAGATCTGGAAAAGCCACTGTCACGGCTGTCCGAATGAAAGCACCTGCAAGGGCATTTCCGAATCGGAGGCGGACAAAATATCCGCCAAGCTCGCCTCCAATCTTTATATGGGCGGAAAATTGAATCAGGACCATCTGTGGGAGATCACGCGGATCCGCTGTCCTTATCTGGAGCCGCTGGCGCAGGAATTAAACGACCTTTCCGCCAAAATGCTGGAGGATGCCATCCGCGACGATAAAACGAAGGTGTTCGCGTTGGATTACGGGATTATGTCGAAGATGTTTGCCGACGTTGCTTCTTGCGAAGGGGAAACCGTCCCTGCGGATAAGATGCTTTCCGAACGCCTGCGACGTGCCTTTCACCGCGCAGGGCTGCGGGCGGAGCACGTGCTCGTTTGCGGAGATCGGAAAAAGACCGTGATCGTGACGGGCGAGGAGGTTGCGAACACGACGCTCCGTTCTCCGGATATCCGTTCGATCTGCGAAAATATCTGTCTCGTAAAATTCGGGAATCCTTCCTTCGTTCTGGAGGACGGAAGCAGCGCGTTCGTTCTGGAAAGTCTGCCCGGCTATACCGTGGAGGCGGTGATGAAGCAGGTGCCCAAAAAGGGAGAGACCGTCTGCGGAGACAGCATTGCCACGGCGGTCAGCAAGGACGGCTATTTCTACTGCTTTTTGTGCGACGGCATGGGCAGCGGCGAGGAAGCCTCGCTGACCGCGAAGCTGTGCCGTATCTTTCTGGAAAAAATGCTGATCTGCGGAAATAAAAAATCAACGACGCTTTCCATGCTGAACAATCTGCTCTGTTCACGGAATACGGAGTGCTTCGCGACGGTCGATCTTTGTGAGATCGACCTGGTCAGAGGGGAGGCCTCCTTTCTGAAAAGCGGCGCCGTGCCTTCCTTCGTGATGAGAGACGGACATCTTTACAAGATTTCCTCCGGTACGTTTCCGATCGGCATTTTGCCTCAGGTCTCTGCCGAAAATACGGATTTCGCGCTGTGCGCGGGCGACGTGATCGTTCTGTGCTCCGACGGTATTCTGCCCGATGGAGAAGCGTGCGACGGCGAGGAGACCGTGCGTTTCCTGGATATGATCGCCCGCGAATGGACGGAGGACCTGGAATCCATGGCGGATAAGATCCTGACGTATTCCTCCGATTTTTCCGTTCGTACGGACGATATGACGATTGCCTTTCTGCGTGTCAAGCAGTTGAAGTGAGCGCAAGCTTTCGGGCGGGCAAATCGGAAGAATTTGAGAGATTTTTTTAAAAAAACGGAGAAATTTCTTCCAATCGTACGGTTTGGCGGCGGTTTTTTGAAAATATCGGGAATTTTAAAGATTTTCTGATGAAATTTCAAAAATTATATTGCAATTTATAAGAATATCTGTTATAATGCAATCGTGGATTAGGGGCCTTTCCCAAAGGTCCTTTTCAAAATGATTTTTTGATATTGTTCACGGCACTTTTCAATGCACGGAAAATTTTTTCGTGCATTTTTTTAATCCGTAAGAACGCGGGAATCGAATGTTCCGTTCTTTCGGAATACGGAATTAGGCTTGACGGGATTTTCATCGTCCTGTGCGTAGTCGGTCCCTTGGGCAAGGGCGGGTGGCGCACGAAATCAAAAAAGCGAGCGCGCGGCGGATTCGCATTGCCGCGCACGGGCTTTTCATTTTGTAAAGGGGATGGACTAAAAAATGGACCAGAACAAAAAAGTATTTGAATTGAAAAAAATCGCCAAAAGCTTTGACGGTGAGCAGATCCTGAAGGGTATCGACCTCGATATCCACGAGAAGGAATTCGTGACGCTCCTGGGACCGTCCGGCTGCGGAAAAACGACGACGCTCCGTATCATCGGCGGTTTCGTCACGCCTGATTCGGGCGACGTTCTCTTCCTCGGAAAGAGGATCAACGACATTCCGCCCTATAAGCGTAAGGTCAACACGGTTTTTCAGAAATACGCGCTTTTTCCGCACCTTGACGTATTTGAGAACGTAGCCTTCGGTCTGCGTCTCGTCAAAACGCCGGAAAAGGAGATCGTACAGCGCGTCCGTGAGATGCTGGCGCTCGTCAACCTTTCGGGCTTTGAAAGCCGCAGGGTGGATCTGCTCTCCGGCGGTCAGCAGCAGCGTGTGGCGATCGCGCGCGCGCTGGTCAACCGTCCGAACGTCCTGCTTCTGGACGAACCGCTCGGCGCGCTTGACCTGAAGCTCCGTAAGGAAATGCAGATCGAGCTGAAGAGAATCCAGCAAAGTCTCGGTATTACCTTCGTCTACGTTACGCACGATCAGGAGGAGGCTCTGACCATGAGCGACACCGTCGTGGTTATGAACGAGGGCCGTATTCAGCAGATCGGTACGCCGCAGGATATTTATAACGAGCCTGCGAACGCCTTCACCGCAAGCTTTATCGGTGAAAGCAATATTATTTCCGGCATTATGCACCGTGACCGCCTTGTCGAATTTGCGGGAAGAAATTACGAATGCGTCGACGGCGGCTTCGCTAAGGACGAGCCGGTGGATATCGTCGTCCGTCCCGAGGACGTCGAGATCGCTCCCGCAACCTCCGAATTCCTTTGCGGAACGGTAAAAGATGTTATTTTCAAGGGCGTCCATTACGAGATGCACGTTGCGTGCAACGATTTTATGTGGAGAGTCCAGTCGACGGATTTCACTCCCGTAGGCGCAGAGGTCGGTCTGCGCATCACGCCCGAGGATATTCATATCATGCATCGCACGACGTACGGAGGTGAGAAGGGTTGAAGCTGAACGCCAGATGGACCTCCTATCCGTACATCGTATGGATGATTCTTTTTACGGTCATTCCGCTTTTTCTGATCGGATATTTTGCCTTTACCGATGCTTCCGGTGATTTCACGATCGCCAATATGGAGCAGGCGGTCAAGTATATCCCCGCTCTGGTCAAGAGCGTTTCACTCGCCGCCATCGCGACGGTTCTTTGCCTCGTGCTTGCGTATCCCTTCGCTTTCTCCATGTCCAGACTCAGCTTCGAGCGGCAGAAGATGATGTCCATGCTCATCATGCTCCCCATGTGGATGAACTTCCTTCTCCGCACGTACGCATGGCAGGCGATCCTGGAGGATAACGGCGTCATCAATATGCTCCTGAACAGCGTGGGTCTTTCCTCCGTAAAGCTGATCAATACCTCCGGCGCGGTCGTGCTGGGTATGGTTTACAACTATATTCCCTTCATGATCCTGCCCCTCTACTCGGTCATGACCAAGATTGACAAAAGCGTTCTGGAGGCGGCAAACGACCTTGGCGCGGGCTTCTTCGCGACGCTCTACCGCGTGATCCTTCCTCTCAGTATGCCCGGCATCGTTTCGGGCACGACGATGGTTTTCGTTCCCGCAGTCAGCACGTTCGTTATCAGCGGTATGCTGGGCGGTGTCAATAACTATCTGATCGGTGACTTGATCGAAACGCAGTTCCTCGGTAACTCCTACGATCTGAACTGCGGCTCGGCAACGTCCCTGCTCCTGATGATCGTCGTTCTGATCACGATGGCGATCTTCAATCATTTCAGCGATGAAGATGCAGAGGAGGCTTTGGTATGACAAAAGGCAGAAGAAAACTTTCGGGCGTTTATATCGCCCTCATGCTCCTTTTCCTGTATTTACCCATTTTCGTTCTGATCGTCTTTTCCTTCAATTCCTCGAAGGGATATTCCTGGACGGGCTTTTCCTGGAAATGGTATAAGGAGCTTTTCTCCAACGAATTGATTTTACACTCCCTGAAAAATACCCTGATCATCGCGGCCATTGCTTCGGTCGCCTCGACGGTGCTCGGCGCGGCGGCGGCAGTCGGCGTCTTTTCGATGAAAAACAAAACGCTGAAGGGCGCGATCAATAACGTAACGAACCTCCCTCTGGTCAGTCCGGAAATCGTTATGGGTATTTCTCTCATGCTCTTATTCTCGTTTGCGAGAATGTCGGGCGGATTTCTTTCCCTCGTGATCTCTCATATTTCTTTCTGCGTTCCCTCGGTATATTTTTCCGTTCTGCCGAAGCTTCGCCAGATGAACGGCAATCTCTACGAGGCTGCGCTGGATCTGGGCTGTACGCCTCCCAGAGCGTTCATGAAGGTCGTGCTTCCCGAGATCATGCCCGGCATTATCACGGGCTTCCTGATGGCGTTTACCTATTCTCTGGATGACTTCGTCGTCAGCTATTTTACCGCAGGAAACGTGCAGACGCTCTCGATCACCATCTACTCCATGGTCAAGAAGCGCGTCAGCCCCGAGATCAACGCGCTTTCGACGATCCTTTTCGTCGTGGTGCTGATGATCCTGCTTGTCACCAATGTCCGTTCCATCAAAAAAGAACGCGCGAAAGAAAAGAAAATGATGAAAATTTAAAACAAAGGACGGTCATGCAGATGAAAAAAATATTTTCGGTTTTTCTTTGTGTGCTTTTGATTTTGTCTTCTTTGGTTTTCGGTGTTTCTGCTGATGATGCTTATGCATACGATGAAGAATATTATTCCAAATTCAAGAACGACAATCTGACGCTCTACGTCTATAACTGGGGCGAATATATCGCGGACGGCTCCGACGATTCGATGGACGTCATTGAAGAGTTTGAGGCGCTGACGGGCATACGCGTGGAGTATACGACGTTCGATACCAACGAGGGTCTGTATTCCAAGCTTCAGAGCGGAAGCGCTTACTACGATATCATTATTCCGTCGGATTATATGATTTCCCGTATGGCGCAGAGCGGTATGCTGGAAAAGCTCAATTATTCCAATATTCCGAATTTTGAAAAATACGTGGACGAGACCTTCAGAAATCCCGACTACGACGTCAATCAGGAATACAGCGTCCCCTATACCTGGGGAACGGTAGGTCTGATCTACAATACGAAATACGTAACCGAGGCGGTGGACAGCTGGGATATTCTCTGGAATGAGAATTACAGCGGAAAAATTCTGATGTTCTCGAATTCCCGCGACGCCTTCGCGATCGCGCTCAAGAGACTCGGCTACTCCATGAACACGGAGAACCCCGAGGAGCTTCGCGAGGCGGCGGATCTTCTGACCGCGCAGAAGGACGTGGTGCAGGCGTACGTCATGGACCAGATCTTTGATAAAATGACGGAGGAGAACGCGTGGATCGCTCCCTATTACGCGGGAGACTATCTGACCATGAGCGAAACGAACGAGGACCTCGCCTTCGTATTCCCGAAGGAGGGCTTCAATCAGTTCGTGGATGCGATGTGCATTCCCAAGGGCTGCGTCAACAAGGAAGCTGCGGAAATGTTCATCAACTTTATGTGCGAGCCGAGGGTTTCCGCGGAAAACTGCGGATATATCGGTTATTCCACCCCCGTTTCCGCGGCAAAGGATCTGATGGATGAAGAAATGGTTTCCAACGAGGTTGCTTATCCGAGCGCCGAGGTTCTTGAAAACAGCGAGACCTTCCGCAATCTTTCGGACGAAACCAATAAATTGCTGGACGATCTTTGGATCGAGGTCCGTATCGGTAAGCTGACCGCGGGCTTCTGGGTCACGGTCGCTTTGCTGGCGATGGGTGTGTGCGCGCTCTGCGCCCTGTCCATCTACAGAAAGCAAAAAAGACTTCGCGCACGCAACGCCGTCAAATAACATACGCATTGGACAGACCGTCGTCGGACGGTCTGTTTTTTCGTTCCATAGAAAATTTCACAAAAATTTATAGAAATTATGAAAATTTGCTTGACGAAACCGAAGAAAAAGTGTATCATATTCTTATAGTGCCAAAGTTAAAGGGGGGGAGCGCAACTATCTATGAAGAAGAAATTCAACAACCAATATCTGTGGGTGGCGTTTTATGCGCTTCTCGTTATTTTAAGCGGAATTTTGTGTGTGTTTACGTTTACGCATTTCGACCAGGTATGGACGAAGATCGTAGACTTTTTCAATATTTTTATGCCGATTTTTTACGGCATGGCAATTGCGTATCTGGTTTATCCGCTTGTCAAAAAGGTGGAATTTATTTTTAAAAAGAAGGTTTTCGGTAAATTGCGTGACGAAGCCAAGCGTCATACCCTTTCCCGTGTGTGTTCGGTTATAAGCGTTTACTTATGCTTGCTGATCGCTTTGCTCGTGTTCTGTATATGGATGTTGCCGCATATTATCGAAAGCTGCATGGAGTTCTGGCAAATGTTCAGCAATTATATTGAGCTGCGAAAGAATGATTTGCTGGCGCAAGCTGAGAAAGCCGGCGAATTTGCGGAAGTGCTGACGATGATTGTTAAGGTTTTCATCAGTACGCTGGAAAATCTTTATCAGCAGGCTCTCGACTTTTTGCCGAATATGTCGAATCTCGCATCCAAATTGATCAATTTCGTAACCAACTTTTTCCTCGGCATCGTGCTTTCCATTTATTTCTTGCTTGCGAAAGAAAAATTGCATGCGCAGATCCGAAAATTCCTTCAGTCTTGCTTCGACGGTAAGAAGTACAGTTGGATCACGCAGAGCGCGCGTCTCGCCAATGACAATTTCGGCGCCTATATCAAGGGACAGATCGCGGATACTTTGATTATCGGATTCTGCTCCTACGTCGGATTCTTCCTGATCGGCGACGTGCCGTATTTCCCGTTGGTCAGCTTGATTTTCGGACTTTCCAGTCTGATTCCCTTTATCGGTTCCTATATCGGTCTGCTCCTGGGCGTGCTGATCGTTTTCCTTGTCGAGCCGTCTCCGGGATTTGTGATGTTGGCTCTTACTTTGATGATCGTCAATTCCGTATTCATTTATCCCCGTTTGATCCGCGTCAACGTCGATACGTCCACGATGTTTATGTTTGCCGCTATCGTGATCATGACCGGCTTGATCGGCTTCTGGGGCTTGGTGATCGGCGTTCCCGTATTCGTGATTTTGTATACGCTTCTGCACTCCGTGGTGGATCGGCGTTTGCAACAAAAGGGACTGTCCTCCAATCTGTCCGATTATTACGGAACGGAAATCGGTAAAAAGCTTTTCGACGAACGTGAGGAGCACCGTACGCGCATCAAAAGACGAAACGTCAAAAAACAGAAAAAGCGTGAACAGGAAAAAGAGGCTTTCGCGGAGGCAAAACAGGAAACCGCTTCCGAAAAGGAAGCTCCCGCCGATGAAAGCGTGAATCCGCCCGAGAAGGACTCGGCGGCGGAAGAGCGCGTCTCTCAATAAAGGCGGACGCAAAACCGAAATTCCCATGAAATCAAAAAGATCGTTCCGACCGTGACCTGCGGGCCGCGGTCGGAGCGTGACATATGCCTGCATAGTTAAATGGATATAATAAACCCCTCCTAAGGGTTAGTTATGGGTTCGATTCCCATTGCGGGTGCCAAAAAAGAGCAAGCCTTGACGGCTTGCTCTTTTTTCGATCAAAAATCTTAAAGCAAAAAGATTATTTTGCTTTGGAAACAGACGGGGCTTTTTATAAAATATTTCCCTTTGATAAGGGGAACGGTCAACTTTTTCTTTGTTTGAAAGAAAAAGTTGCAAAAAGAAGCAAACAAACGTGCCGTTTGATCGC
>JAFQOX010000035.1 GCA_017412045.1 Clostridia bacterium | reverse complement strand
CAGACAAATCCAATCCAAAATTCTTGAATCACGCACTCTCCCTCAGTCTTTTGCTTCGCAAAATCCAGCTCCCTCCCAGAGGGAGCCTTTCCAGCTTTGTGCAACTTTTTATTTTTGAATTTTCTACATGGCTTTTTCGACAGTCTGAGAGCAAGAATGAAGGATATTCCTTTATTCTTGCTCTTTATATTTTGGATCAAATTTTTTGAAACGCTTGTATAAGACGGCGAAAAGCGGACATACTCATGGTATCCGAAACGAAAATACATATCGGAAAAGAAAGGATACTCTCATGAAATATTTGGTTATGTTTACGGCTTTGATTCTCGCCTGCTGTCTCTGCTGCGGCTTCGTTCCGTCCGAGGAGGACATGGCGATCTACGAAAACACGGTACGGCTTCACGTGATCGCCAATTCCGACAGCGAGCACGATCAGAGCGTCAAGCTCCTGGTCAGGGACAGCGTGCTCGGCGAGCTGAACGCGCTTCTGGAAAACGCGCAGACGCAGGAGGAAGCCCTGAAGATCATCGAAGGCAATCTGGACCGCTTGCGCGCGGTATGCAACGAAACGCTGGAAGCGCTTGGCGAGGAGGCGAACGCCGAGCTGTATCTGAAGCAGGAGAAATACCCTACCCGCCATTACGAGAATATCAGTCTGCCCGCCGGCGTGTACCGTTCCTTGCAGATCCGCATCGGCGATGCGGACGGCAAAAATTGGTGGTGCGTTCTCTTTCCCACGCTCTGCACGAGCGCGGCGAAAACCGAGGAGGCGCTGATCCGAACGGGCTTCACCTCCGATCAAATCGGCGTGCTCACGGGCGGGGACAGACCGAAATATAAGCTGAAATTTAAAATTCTGGAGTTTTTCGGGGAAAATTTTTCCGGATGAACTCGAGCAGATAACCCTCGCGGACACCCGTATTGCTGACGGTGAAGCCGTCGAGCGCCATATAATCGCGGAGCTCCAGATAGGCGACGAGCCCCGGGATGACCGTCGTGATCCGATCGGGGACCGTATCACGGACCAGCCTGCCCTCGCGGCGGATATCGCAAAAAGCGGTGTCCGCCGTTTTTTGCATGGCTTCGGCGGAGAAGGTATAGCCGTCGAAGAGGCTTTCCCTTTCCGCAAGCGAGAGCTTTGCCACGGCGCGCGCCGTACCTCCGATCAGAAAGGCGGCGCCGCCGAGCCCGCACAGAGAGGGATACGCATTCAGGATCGTTCGCACGTAGGCGCGGATACGTTCCGTTTCCTCCTCGCGGGGGAAGGGGTCCTTTTTCGTGCAGGCGGTAAAATTTTTTCCGAGCATGACGCACCCGATGGGGAGGCTGACGGCATCCGTGACGAGGTCGCCTTCAAACCGAACGATCTCCGTACTGCCGCCGCCCATATCAATGAGAATTCCCTTTTCAACCTGCGGAAAACGGAATCGGATCGCGGCGTGATCGTACCGCGCCTCCGCTTCGCCGCTGATGATCTCGATCTCGATGCCCAGGCGCGCTTTGATGTCGCGCAGGATCTTTTTGGTATTGGAGAGCCCGCGCAGAGAGGCTGCCGCAAAGGCGGAGAAACGGTCGCAGGGAATGCTGTTGGCTCTCGCCAGAAATTCACGCAGGACGGCAAAAAGCTTGCCCGCGCCGTCGTTGGAGAGCGTGCCGTTGCGGGTATACGCGGCAAGCCCCAGCATACTGCGCGCCGATGCGCAGACGGAAAATTTGCCCGTTTGCGTGTCGATGTCGTAGATATTCATGCGAACGCTGCTCGCGCCGATGTCCACGATGGCGTATTTGAAGATTCTTTCATCGAAATGCAGCATATCCATTCCTCCTTTTCTCCGTTTGGATTCATTCACGAGAAATATTATACACAATCATGCGCGCGCTTGCAAGGGAAAAATCAAAAAAGATTGTGAATTTATCTGCAAGCGTGCCGCCGCTCCTCCGCGCTTCAGATTTCCCCACGGCGCAGGGTTGGCTCGATCACCGCCAGAAAATACGAATGGATCACCTCGGGCGTTTCCTTCATATTCTGTGAAAGCCACCATTCCAGCGTTTCCACGAAGGAGGAGGCGATATGATTCACGAGATAATCCTCGGGGAGCACGGGGTTTGAGTAACGGCAAAATCTCCGCAAGATCCCAAAACGGCTCACGCAGAGCTTGATTCTGCGCGAGCCGTTTCTCATTATTTTAGGGCTTATTCTTCAAAGCAACCGTAGGTTTCAAGCATCTGCTTGCCGATCTTGTAAAGGAAGATCTCCATCTCCAGACGGAGCGCGGGGGACATCATGTCGAGCTTCTTCTGCTCCTCGCCGTCCTTCACGAAGGGGATCGGATCGACGCGGCGGATGGGCGAATCCACTTCAAAGTTGAAGGTGCCCTTGTAGCCGATCTCGAGCAGAGCGGAGATCACGCCGTCAAAGTTGATATTGCCCCAATACGGGAAGAGGTGCAGGTCGCAGTTCGGTGTACGAACGCCGCCGTAGTTGTCGTGAACGTGCAAGCCCTCGAGTCTGGAGCCGAGCTTTTTGAGCTCCTCGTACTGGTTCAGATTGCAGAGGTTTGCGTGTCCCGTATCCCAGCATACGCCGAAAAGCGGGTGATCGATGCGGTCCAGCAGCTCGATCAGATCGTCCGCGGTCGAGATTTTGTTATCTCCCACCACCCAACCGACGTTTTCGATCAAAAGTCTCGTGCCGTATTTTTCCGCGTAAGGAATGAGCTGCTTGAAAATTTCGGTATTCTTTTCCATATATTCCTCACGGGACATGGGCGCGATCGCCTGACCGGGATGCACGGTCATGGACGGAATGCCGATCTTTCCCGCAAGGTCGATGGCGCGCGTCGTCTTTTTGAAATAGAATCTGCCGCCGTCGTTGCCCATCGAGTTGCCGAAGGGCTCGTGGCTCTGTACGGGGATCAGCTCCAGCGTTTCCAGCTCGCGCTTGTATTCCTCCGCCAGGACCTCGTTGTCCGTCGTGAAATACGGAGAGCCCGGAAGATATCTCGACCAGAAGGAAACGTCGACGTACTTGAAGCCCGCTTTCTTCAGATGCGCGAGCGAGGAATGAAGATCGCCGTCATAGAAATGCAGGATCGGTCCGTTCGTTTGAGAAATTTTCATAAGAGTGCCTCCTTATATTTTTTGTTTATGATATAGAATTATATCATTACCGCAGGGCAAAAGTCAAGATTTTGCGCTGTTTTTCCCGGGACAACAGTATTTACTTTTTTCACGATGATTCGAATATAAAAAAGATAAGATTTTTCATATTCGGAAAATCTTAAAGCAAAAAGAATATTTTTGTTCCGTAAGCGGACAGGGCTTTTTATAAGATATTTCCCTTTGATAAGGGGGAACGATCAACTTTTTTCTTTGCCAAAAAGAAAAAAGTTGCAAAAAAGAAGTTGGCAAACGT
>JAFQOX010000034.1 GCA_017412045.1 Clostridia bacterium | reverse complement strand
ACGTTTGCCAACTTCTTTTTTGCAACTTTTTTCTTTTTGGCAAAGAAAAAAGTTGATCGTTCCCCCTTATCAAAGGGAAATATCTTATAAAAAGCCCTGTCCGCTTACGGAACAAAAATATTCTTTTTGCTTTAAGATTTTTCGAATATGAAAAATCTTATCTTTTTCACATTTGATAAAAAACATATTACAATAAAAAACAAACGCCCCGACTTTTTAAAAGAAGTCGGGGACGGATATTTATTTCAGAATTTTGGGCTCCACAGGCTCGATCAGATGCAAACCGAAGCCGTTCACGATCTCCATCGCGGCGCGGATATCCGCTTCTCTAGCGGTCACCTCAGGCGAATGGGAATCGGAGCCGAGCATAACGTCGTTTCCGATCTCGGCGGCAATCTGCCAGAAGTCGATCCTCGGATACTCTCTGCCCTCGCGCAATCCAAGCAGATTGATCTCCAGCGGCACGTTCATCGCCTTGGCAGCCTTGCAGAGACGGGTCATCTCACTCCGATACAGGCGAGGATCGCCCTTAAAATTGACGAGATCGGGGTGCGCAAAGCAGAAGAATTTTCCCGTCGCCAGCGCCTCGGTGCATTCGTTCACGTAGCAGACCAGTGAGTCATAATCGTTTGCAAGACGGGCAATATGCGACTCGGACGTTTCATTTTTCAGATAATGCTGACCCAAAATCAAATATTCATAAGGATAGGGTTCAATGATTTTCAGCATATTATCGAAATAAAGCGGATAGTATTCCGCCTCAAAGCCGAGATAAATGCGGATGTCGTTTTTATATTCCTCACGAAGCGAAAGCACGGAATTTACATAGCCCTCCACCTCGTCGGGTCTCATTCTGTGCGTGGAATAATATCCGTCCGGAAACCAATACGGAGAATGATCCGAAAAACCGAGCACCTTCACGCCGGCGCGGATCGCGGCTTCCACGTATTCTCTGTCCGTACCCGAAGCATGATGGCAACGGGCGGTATGCGTATGAAAATTGGCAATCATTTCTTTTTTCCTTTCCAAAAGGTTTTGATAAGGACAGTATAGCACAAAAAAGAATATTTTTCAATCCATTCAAAAAATTTTATTTTTGAAGATAGTTCCTATATATAACAAAAAAAGCGGCATATGCCGCTGGGTACCTTACTTGTGATGAACGCTTTTCATCACGGATCAATATTCTTCGCCGGAATAGATGTCTGCGGAAATTTCGGGAACGGAGAGATAATCGTCATATTCCGCATTGTTATCCATCGGATCCGCTTCAGCTTTCTCGTTTTCTTCGCCGAAATAATCCTCGAATTCCAGAGGCATCGTATGCTCAAATTCATCCTTGGAGACCTTGGAATCGACCTCGCCCAGATCCTCCTCCTTCTGATAATCACCGTTGTACTCTTCTTCGATCAGAGGCGCGTACGCCATCATTTCTTTCCAATTTTCATTCATTGGTATCACTTTCCTTTCTTAAAATTAAAAAATATTTTCGCGGATATTGAGAGAAAACCGCCTCCGCGCGGCGCGGGTAAGACGCAGAGACGACCAGCGTCCGCAGACGCTGGTCGAGATCTGTCTTTTAAGCATTCTCCGAAGCCGTTCCGAGGGAGCGGTCCGAGGAAATCTTATCAGTTTGCGAGACCGGAGGATTCAATACCCTGAACGAGATATCTCTGACAGAAGATGTAGAGAATGATCAGGGGAAGAACTACGAGCAGACCTGCGGTATTCTTAACGGCAACCTCGAAGGTCTTTGCACTGGGACCTGCAGCCTCGCTGAGGAGGTCGAGCGTTTCAGGCATGGTAGACCAGAACTTACCGCTGGTAAGAAGGAAGCTTTCCGCATTGGGAAGGAAGGTATTGACATAGAAGATGTCAGTCCACTGCCAAGCAAAAGCGAGAATGAATACCGTGATCAACATCGGACCGGAAATCGGGAGAATGATCTTGAAGAAGGTCTGGAATACACCGTAACCGTCGATAAACGAGGATTCTTCAAGTTCATCCGGAACGCCGCGATAGTAGCTGCGCATAAGGAAGATAAACAAGCCGTTCTTGAATGCGAGACCCGTCAGGGAGAGAAGGATCAGCGGAACGTAGGTGTTGTAAATACCCTGCGTCAAGCCGAGCGCTCTGTAAAGACCGGTTGCTTCGAAAAGTCCGAAAATATCGAAATAGATAAATTTCTGAACGAAAGAGGAAGCAAGGATCTGGTGAGGAACGATCATCGTCAGCATAACGAAGAGGAATGCAATGTTGCGGCCTTTGAATTTAAATTTTGCAAAGCCGTAACCGACGAATGCTGCAACGAACATCTGGATTACCGCGCAGATCGCGGAAAGGAGGAACGAGTTGAGCATTGCCTTGAAATACTGGTTTTCCGTAATCAGATATTTGTAGGTGTTGAGCGTCGGAAATTTCGGGATCATCTTAACGTCGCTCTGCATGAAGTCCTGAGGGCTCATGAAGGAAGCCGAAATTTTGGAGAAAAACGGGAACAAAATGATATACGAAATACCGAGAAGCAGAATAAAGCGGAATACGGCAACGAGCAATTTCTTATAGAAAAGGCTGTTCAGGTATTTTGCTTTCATTCTCTCCTTCAGGGAGGTTCTTTCAAAATCCACGCGGATCTTGTTCTTGGAACTCTTCAGAACGCGAGGAGTCGTGTTTTCCTGATTGTTATTCATATTATTTTATTCCTCCCTTCTTAGTCATTTCTGCGGTTATAGAACACGAAGTTCTTGAAGATGAGCGCTACCAGGAGAAGCGCTACGATAACGATACCGAAGTAGGTCCAAGCCAGAGCGGACTGCAAGCCGTTCGGTACACCGTTGGGGGAGATACCGATGATCGCCTGCATAACTTCGTTGGACTCAGCGGTAAAGGAGTCGATGATGGTGTAGAAAGCGTTTACAAGAATCATCGGGCTGAGCATCGGGAAGGTAATCTTCCAGAAGGATTCCCAGCCGGTCGCACCGTCGATCGAGCAGGACTCATAGATCGCGGGAGAAATGGACTGCAAACCGGAGAGGAAGATCAGCATCTGTACGCCCGCGCGGTTTACGATGGAATAAATGCTTTCAACGAGACCGATAATCATATCGGTGAATGTTGTCGGCAAACCGAGGTTGCCGAGCAACATATTAACGTCCATTGCGCTGACGAGACCGGAAGCGCCCTGACCGCCGTTTGCGGTACCCATATCGATACCTTCAAGGCTGGACATGGAAGCGAGGATTTCGCCTGCGGTTGCGTCGATCTTCGCAATGATACCTGCGCCTACGACGACAGGAATGAAGAAGATCGCGCGGAACGCCGTACGGCCGACCATCTTCTGGTTCAGAAGAACCGCGATGAACAGCGAGAACATGATGATGATAACGATATCTACGATCTGGCTTGCAAAGCTCGTGAAGATCAATTCGAGGTAGGTCTTACCTTCGGTATTGCCTTCCACAACCTTCAGAAGCTGCGTGGAGAAGTTATCGAAGCCGACAAAGGTCAGCGTATAGCCGCCGCCCTTGACAGCAGGAATGGTGTTGTACTGCGCAAAGCTATAGGTGAAGGATTCCCAGATTACGCTGGCGTAAAGGAAAACCAAACCAATAAGGAACGGAAGAATGAAGACCCAGCCGAGGCGGTCTCTTCTTTCGATCAGCGAAGAGCTTTTGCGTTTCTTCTTGATGGAAGTAGTGTCTTTTGTCATTTTCAGCTCTCCTTTCCTTAATCAATTACGTAAGACTGAGAAGCGACAACCTTGTAATCCATTTCGCCTACAGCTACGAGGATGTTCGCCTGTTCGTAGTTGAAGTAGCCGACGGAACCGTCCTTTGCAGTCAGTTTTACAACGTTGGTCGTTTTCTTCTGAATCGCTGCGATTGCATTATTCAAAGCTTCTTTTGCCTTGTTCTGCTGGCTCTGCGTACCGCTTGCCATAGCTTTTTCATAATTTTCTTTCGCAGTCTGATATCTCTTGAGCTGACCTGCGGTAGGCATCAGAGCCTCAATGACTTCATAGGAGAAATCATCAACAGGGATCACTTCGATCGTCTGGTCGTTAGCATTGACGAAGGATTCAGCAGCGAGAATATAAATACCGCCGTTAAGCTCAATTGCAACGTCAAAGGTATTGTAGTTGATATAGAACGTGGTATTCTGGCCGTTGTCTTCGGTATAGGTTACGTAAACAACGTTGGAGATCTTTTCTTTTGCGGAGAACGCGGTTTCTACTTCAGCTCTTGCGAGAGTGTCTCTGTAGATGGGAGCGAGTCTCAGCTCTTCCTGATACTTGTTGTATGCAGGACCGGGGTTGTTCGCATCGAGTTCCTTGTTAACGTCTGCGATCGCCTGATGGTAAGCGTTCATCGCGTCCGTATACTTCTGCTGCGTCATGTTGGACTGAGCGAAGAGGAAGTTTGCATTCTTTGCGTTTGCACGGTAAGCCTTTACGAAGCCGTGATCCGTAATGGTAGCGGTCTGGAGAGAACCGATCGCGCCGTTCAGCTGGTTGTAGTACTTAACGACGTCGTCGCGCCAAGTGCTGTAGTTAACGGAATAGTTTTCATTCAGACCCATCATGAAGGAGTTCTTGAATTCATTGGAGTTCTGATAAGAAAGCAGGAAGTAAAGTGCCGCGCCGTTTTCAAGAGACTTGAGAACGTCGTACTGAATGTCACCGGACGTATTGATCACGCCGCCGGTGTAATTCATGTAACCGTGAAGGACCATACCGATGAAAGGAATGGAAGCGGAGGAAATCTGATAACGGCTGTTATCGAGGGAAATGTCGAGGATGTCGGTAGCGTAAGCCCAGGTATAAGCGTTACCGCCCTCAACGACTACGTTTTTGTACTTGTCGGAGAGCTCAGCGAGAAGGTCCTGCGTATTCAGCTTGGAATCTTCACGGGTGATGGAGTAATCTTCGTTGAAGTCGGAGCTGAGGTCAGTACCGAGAGAAAGAACGGAGATACCGCCGATGGTGTACTTATCGTAGTCTTTCGCGAATTTTTCAAAGAGCTTGAGATATGCGCCGGAGGAAACGACGTTACCGTGGCCAAACTTATTGATGACCTGGAATACGTAGTCATAGTCACGCTTGGTGGTGTAACGGCCGCTCATCGCTCTTGCCGCGTGCTTGCGGTAAGAGAAGCCGGAGAAGGTCTTTACCCAGTATGCGGTAGAGAAATCGAAATCGGGATAAATGTTGATGCCTACTTCGTCTGCGTAGATCTTGAGTTCTTCAAGGCCCTTTGCGCCGCCTACGGTCTTACCCCATTTTACGTAGGTAGGATAGTAGGGTTTGGACATATTACCGTTCGCAAAGCCTTCGAGGATGAAGTTGAGATTGGTAATGCCTGCGCCGCGCAGGTCTTCGCTCATCGTCTTGACGTCAGCGAAGGTGGTAAGGGGTTTTTCCACGGTGACGGGAATGGAGAGGAAGGTATCCTGTGCATTCAGAGCACCGAAGGAATGGATATAAAGGGGAAGCGTGGATTCGGTTTCGCCGCTCGTAAGCTTGTCGAGAGAACCGTTGTTGATGAGGTACTGACGGTATGCGTTAGCCATGCCGATATAGGAAGGATCAAAGGACTTGTAGTTTGCCGCCTTCGCAGTATCGGGATCGGAGAGCAGATTGTAGCGGATGGTGTAGTTACCAATGTATTTGGTATCGTTGGTTGCAGTCATGGAGGAGTCGGAGCCGCCGAT
Source organism: Clostridia bacterium (assembly GCA_017412045.1). Classification (GTDB taxonomy): domain Bacteria; phylum Bacillota; class Clostridia; order Oscillospirales; family CAG-272; genus QALR01. Next base: position 19,665 of record JAFQOX010000034.1, on the reverse strand, counting down.
GGAGGAACCAACGTTAACGGAGTCGTTCTGCTTTACGGTAAAGAGAGCGAATACCGTGCTGTATTCCGTAGCGCCGGTAGCGCCTGCCCAAGGAGTCTGTCTGAGGGTTGCACGGACGGAAGCAAAAGCTTCGCCTTCTTCGATGATTGCGAGGAAGCCGCGCTTGCCTTCCTTGATGTTCGTCTGGGGACGCGCGGGAACGGAGCCCAGACCGGATTTCGTGGTGGTCGTAGTGATGGTATATTCCTCAACCAGACCGAAGACGGGAACACGGTAAACCTCAGCGTTTGCTTCGGTTGCCGCAAGGGATTCGATCGCATAGTCAAAGCCATACATGGAACCGCCCTGGATACCGGATTTCAGAGTTCCGTCTGCATTGTAGTAGGAGAGAAGCGTACCGCTGCCGTCGGGAATGAAGAGGTAGCCGTCGTTTCTGGTATACGCACCGGAGGGAACCGCGCTCGAGCTGGGCATATTGGGAGCCGTATAGGTGTCGGCAGCGCCGCCCGTGGTCTTACCGATTGCCGTGCAACCGAAGTAAGGAAGAAGGGCGATGGTTTCCAAACGGTAGTTGGTTTCGTTGAAACGAATGGATTTTGCGGGGATGGATGCGGTAAGACCGTTCTTGTCAATCGTATATTCGATTGCCATACGGAAAAGCGGAGGTTCCTTGCTATCGCCCTCGTAGCCCGTGATTTCATGGTCTTCTTCCAATTTATCGAAGGTGTATGCGGGGCAGAATTCACGAATCATGGATTCGAGAAGCTTGTAAACACGCTCACCACTCTTCTGCAGGAAGTACATCTGCGCGCCTTCGTTATCAACCAGATACTGGAACGTTTCGGGTTTAACGGGGTCGGGAGTGGATTTGGGGTCGTAAACGGCATTTTCAGGCGCAGGGCCGACCAATTTGTACTGGTTACCGGAGCCGGAGTTAACGGAGTTGGTCAGCTGCTGAATGATATTGGCATATTTCGCGTATTTACCCTGACCGGAAAATTCGCTCTTATGCTCGTTATAGTAAGTGATGATGGGAGTATAGATCTGCTCCTCAAAGCTTTGCTTGGTGATCCACTGAGGGAACAGTCTCTTGGTTTCAACCGTACCGATCGCGTATTCAACGCGTACGCCGTTTTCCATCTTTTCGAAGGAAATCTGACCGCCCGCGAGAACGGCATCGGTAAAGCTCTTCATGGTGTAGGTTGCGCCCGTAGCGATGTCTTCATAAGTCAGGATGATCTGAGAAAGCAGAGCCTGTCTGATGGGGTCGTCGTTCGGGTCCGTGGTGGTTGCCGCAAATTCGGGATTTACGGCAATATCGTAGGGGTTGGAGAAGGTATATTCTCCGGTTTTGACGTTCAGCAAAGCGAATTCGGCGGAAGTCTTATCGAAATACAGCTTCCAGTTTTCGTCGCTGTACATTTCGTCCATTTCATCAACCTTCAACTTTTGATAAGTCCAATCTTCAGTCGAAGGATAATCAACGATATCTGCCGCAAAAACAGGCAGGCCTACAGCCGAAAAAGCAAGCAGAATCGCCAGAATCGCTGAAAGAATTCTGATTTTTTTCATAGATTAACCTCCTGTTTTAATCTGCGCGGTAAGAAATTTCGGTAATAATATCCGTGACGAAGGATACCATTCTGGTGATGAGGTTCCAGAACAATACTGCCATGAACATGATAAATACCATACCGATAATGGTAAAGAAGCTGATTGCGATGTTGCGTCCCATGCTGTAGCCGTGCGTGGTCATGGAGCCGAAGAGGATCAGCATACCGGTCCATACGTAAGCAAGGCCGAGAGCAAGAGTGATGAATTCTGCTTCTGCGAGAGAGCAGAAGTGAGTAGCGATGGTTGCGGGGATCATAATGAGCGGAATCGGAACGAGAGCGTAGGTGGTAGCAATGAAGATATCCTTCAGGCTGCCTTCGCCGTCGAACAACGTGGTGAGACACCAGTTAGCGAGACACCAGAGACCGACGAGAACCAGAACGGAGATCATCGGACCGGCAACGTTAACTCTGCCTGCGCCGCCGCCGAAGAGGTAAGCGGAGCCGATATTGTTGTATACAACAGCAAGAACGGTAAGAGCGAGAATGCAGAGACCGCCGCGAACGGAGCCGCGTTTTTCATGCTTCAGATCCCAGAAGCCGTCGAACGGGTGCATGATGACGTAGAAGCCGTAAAGGAATTCTTCCCAAAGCGTGCGCTTGCCAACCTTGACAATACCTTCCTTGTTCTTTCTGCCGACATAGCCGAATGCCTTAGACAGAAGAACGACGGCAACGACAACGACGAGAATAATCCAGAAGATGGATTTTTCGGTGGACTGCTTTCTCCATGCCTGGAATGCGATGGAGTAGTTCGTGGTTTCACTTGCGATTTCATAGTATTCCATTGCTTCTTCGTACTGACCCTGGCGGTAAAGGTTTTTACCGATACCAACGTAAGCTGCGTCGAAGTTCTGGTTTCTTCTGAGGATATCCTGCCAGTCGGCGAACGCCTCAGAATATTTACGGTCTGCGTTGTGCATGAGAGCCTGGTCGATAACGTCACCGTAGTCGGTTCTCTTGTAAACGACGATCGAGTTCAGAACGTTGTCAAGAACGTAGATGTCGCTGCCGCAGTAAGTGATAGCAACGGGGCTGGAAAGGTGACCGAGCTGCTGACCCTTGTCACCGAAAGCGAACAGAAGGTTACCTTCGGTATCGTACGTGTAGATCTTGCCGCGCTTGGCGTCTACGACGGACCACATACCGTTGGGGCCCATAGCGATGTCGATCAGCTTGGAGGGACCGACTTCCTTGGTCATTTCCTTGATGTCGCTGAACATGATTTCGCCGGCAGGCATTGCGAAGCCGTTACGAACCATGATGTCGTCACCCTTTGCGTTCAGTCTCTTGATCGGCGCGTAGGTTGCGTCGGTGGAGAGGGACTGGATCGCAGCGGTGAGGGATTTTTCTTCGGTCGTGCCGAATACGATGGTTGCCCAGATCTGACCTTCGTCATCCATGGTCAGGTTCTGGTAAGGAGTAGAAATGTAGGATTCCGTGGTAACGGTCGGGAAGATCATACGACGGATACGAACTGCGAGGGAAACGGCGGTTTTCTGCGCGCCGAGGAACGCCTGGAAGGAACCGTCGGGGTTCAGCGCGATAACACCGGAGTAAGTCTGGTCAGATACGATATAGGTCGTACCGGAAGCGTTTACACCGACTGCAACGGGACGGAAAACGGTATCGGAGCCCATGATGTCTGCATTGGGAGCGCCGATGATTCCGAGGAATTCACGGGTCTGGGTATCAAATTTAACGATACGGGCATTATCGGTATCGCAAACGTAAAGGGTGTTTTCGAAAACGAAAAGACCGGAGGGAGTCTTCAGGGTATCCGGTACGCCGTGCTCGTTCGTGAAATCGCTGATGGCGTAGAGGTATACGAAGTTGGGATCGCAAACGATAACTCTGCCGTTACCGTCTGCGTCTTTATCGGAAATATAGATATAGCCGTTGCCTTTTTCGTCAACGAAAATATCCTTGGGAGCGTTGAGAGAGCCGGGGAGCTGCATCTCGTAGCTCGTAATGGACTGATCGGGCGTATACGCGTGGGGAGAAACGAGAACTTCTCCGTTAATCGAATACGTGTAGGTTTGATAAGGAGCGCCTGCCGCCGACACCTGCGAGAACATACCGGCGAGGAGGATAAAGCTCAACAGCAGCGCAAGTACTCTGGATAATTTTTTCAAGATTGCATCCTCCCTTTTTTTAGTCTTTCATACCGGAAGTAGACATCGTTTCAACGATATTACTCTGGCTGATTACGAATACGGTTACGGGAACGATCAACATAACGATCGCGGAAGCAGCGCCGACACCCGCACGGGCAATACCGCCGGATACGATCTGGGAAATCGCGTAGTTGAAGGTTTTGAGCTGTTCGCTCTGGATATAGGTGGACGCACCGGTGTTCCAGAGGTCCTTGAAGGAGTAAACGATAAGGGTGAGCCATGCGGGCTTAACCATCGGCATTGCGATCGTCCAATAGGTACGAAGCTCGCTGGAGCCGTCCAGACGCGCGGATTCGAGAACCGCGTCGGAAATACCGGAAACCATGAACTGACGCATAAGGAACATACCGAGAGTTGCGCCCCACGCGGGGATGATCAGAGCCCAGTATGTATCAACGAGACCGATCGCGCTCATCGTCATGTAGTTAACGATTGCGGTAACGGTAGCGGTAAACATAAGGGAGAGACGGACCGCGCTGAAAAGCATATTACGGCCGGGGAATTTGATCTTGGATACGGTGTAAGCCGCAAGGGAGCCGAGGAACAGGTTACCGAACGTACCGCCTACGGAAATGAGGACGGTATTGAAGATGTAACGGGAGAACGGAACCCAGGAGGAGGACATACTTTTGAACATATCACCGTAGTTGTCAAAAGTAGGAGCCATTACGTAGAACTTCGGAGGATAGTTCCAGAGTTCATCGAGAGGTTTCAGAGACTGTACCACTGCGTAGTACAACGGAATAAACATGAAAGCGCCGAAAATAATCAGGAATACTGCGATTCCGAAGTCGCCTCCCGCGGAGCGGTTGAGGACAACTTTATGATTTCTTGTTCTTAATTTCTTTGACATATCATTGTCCCACCTTGTTCAAAACTTTATTTACGAGCATGTTGGAGCCGATCATCATGACGAAGAGTACAACCGCGATTGCAGAGGAGTAACCAACCTCAAAGCGCTGGCCGCCGTAGTCCTGAAGATGGTGCATGATCGTATGTGCGCAATAGTTAACGCTGGGGAAGCCGGCGAGGTCGTTTACGACCGCACCGAAGTTAAAGGACTGCGTAATTGCCATAACCGCACCGAAGAGCATCTGCTGCTTCATGTTCGGAAGGGTTACGTACCAGAGTTCCTGCCATCTGTTCTTGATACCGTCCACGGCAGCAGCCTCGAACTGGTCCTTCGGAACCGTCTGCAAACCACCGATGAAGGAAAGGAACGATACGCCGAGAGAGGTCCAGAGCGCTACGACGATACACAGAGGCATAACGTAGGTTTCATTCTGGAAGAACTGGATCGGAGCCTGGATGATATCCAGTCGCATGAGAATGGAGTTGGCATAACCGTAGGAGTCACCGTCGAAGAGGATCTTCCAGATGAAGGTCATACCGGTTGCAAGAGAAGGAGCGTAGAAGATCAAAGTTACGATCGCTCTGATCTTGGGAGGAAGCTCGTTGATGAACCATGCCGTGAAAAGGGAGAGGATGTAGGATACCGGTCCCGTCATGACGGCGAATACGAGCGTATTCATGATCGCCTGAATGAAGATTTCGTCATCAAGGAAGAGACGCATATAGTTATTCAAGCCGTACCACTTCGGAGGTTCAATCATATTGAAGACTGTGAAACTGAAAAATACCGAAAGAATAACAGGCAAAACGGTAAATGTGAAGAAGATGAGGAAGTACGGTGCGCACATGAGGTATGCGGCATAGTTACGCTTCATTTCTTTCCATGTCCATTGCCACTTGGTCATTTCTTTACGCGCCACGGGCTTGGGCGCTTGTTGCTTTTTTCCAACAGCATTGTCTGACATGTCCGTATTCTCCTTTGCTAAAAATTATTTGAGATTTCTGAGGTCTGCAAGCACCTGCTTCAGATCGGCAGGAACGTAGAACTCACGGCTCAGCTCTTCGCGTTTTCTGGTGAATTCCGCGTTAACGGTATTCGTGTAATCCTGAAGAGCTTCGCTGGGAACTGCGTCGTTGTTATAAACGTTAAGGAATGCGAATTCAACGTTACGTGCGATAATGTAACTACCGGGCATTTCCGGAACACCCTGAAGGTTATCGATCTGCTTGTTGATTTCAGCAAGTTCGTTTGCGGTCCAGGACATATCTGCAAATGCATCTCTGTTTGCGGTTGCGTATTTACCTGCGGGACCGAGGAGTGCAACGAGTTCGTTTGCATATTCACCCTGAACGTCTGCGCTCATCCACCACTTGATGAAGTCGAAGCCTGCCTGGTCAGTGCCTCTGTCGGCAGCGTCCATCATGATGACGATGGAGTTCATGGTCGTAGCGATGTTGTAGCTGGTGGAGCCGTCTTCACGAACGGTACCGGGAACGGTAGTGAAGCCCCACAAGCCCTTCAATTCGGGAGCGAATACGGTAAACTGGTTGTAGTAAGTGATATAGTCACCGATGAACATCGGCATTTCACCGGAACGGAAACGGTTCGCGGCGTCAAACTTCAGCGGGAAGTTGTAAGTAGTGAAGAAGTGGCAAAGCTGCGTGAATGCGTCGAGCGTTACGTCCTTATCAAAGGAGATGGTCGTACCTGCGTCGCTGTACAGCGCGCCGCCGTTCTGATAAATAAAGGTATTGAAGATACCGAGGTCGTGAGACATACCTACGTCGTAGTTCTGGCTGACGAGGATCGGCATGATTGCGTTGAATTCATCCCAGGTGGTGGGAACCTTGAGTCCGAGATCCGCAAAGATGTCTTTACGGTAGAACATAACGTTGAAGTTCTGCTTTTCGGGGATACCGAATACAGCCGCTTCACCCTCAGCGGAGCCGAGAGATACGATAAAGGGAGTCCAAGCGGATTCGTGGAAGTAGTCGACCACTTCAGCGAAGCCGTCGTAGCCCTTGAGGTCGAGGACTGCGCCACGTACTGCGTAGTTTACACAGTCGGAGGAGGTAACGTCCATCATAACGTCGGGACCTACGCCGGAAAGCGTAGCGGGGAGAAGCGTACCTGCGGTAACGAGCTTCAGGTTGATCGCGATGTCGGGACGCAATGCGGAAAATTCCTGGTCAATGATGGTACGCATGATCTGCGTGTATTCACGGGAAACCGTCGTCCATACGTTTACGACGGTAACGCCTTCGCCTGCTTCAGCAGCGCCGAAGGAGGAGTTATCGCGGATAAAGCTGTAGAAGAACATCTGGATTTCATACCAAGCGTTCTGGAAGAAGTTGCCTTCGCCCTTCGGAACCTTGCTGCCTGCGGGCTGAATCTGGAAATAGTCGAGGATCAGCGCCTGCTGACCGATGTTGTTGATCCATGTACCGAGGTTACCGATATAGGATTTGAGCTGAGAGAAGTTCTTTGCGATCTGTCTTTCGGAATCGGCAGCCATCTTTTCCAATACGCGCGCTACGTTTTCTACTGCTGCGGTACTGGAGCTGCTTTCGCCGCCGCTGATTTCCTTCATCTTATCGGAAACTGCGTACAGTCTCTTTGCGAGCTGACCCATTTCAGCGATTTCGTCGGGAATTCTCTTATAATAAGTATAGTCCATGTAGGGGTCGGGGGAGCTACCGGAGATCGCGAGGATCTTGATGTAGATCGCGTTGACTCTGGTTACGCAATCACGGAGCTCTGCAACGATCTCACCGAGATTACCGAAGTTAACTTCGAGTCTGAAGGTGTAAGTTTTTCCTGCTTCGAAAGCGAACTGGAATTCGTAATTGCCATCGCCGAGCGTACCGCCCTGCCAGGAGTCGTCGAAGAGGAACTGGAGGTTGTTTGCTTCTTCAAAGGGAACCTCGCCGTTGATGTAGAGACGGCGGGAAACGAAAAGACCTTCAACGGCATCCTGAAGGAATCTGGTGCTGATGGTGTAGAGACCGGTTTCGGGAACGCTGATTTCCCATTCGATCCACTGACCGATGCTTGCCCAGTTGTAGCTTCCGTTACGGCCGCCAACGTCGTTGATCCAGGTGTAGCTGGGATGCTGGGGGCTGGTGATCGCGGAGCTTCTGTCGTTCTGACCGTAGATGGTGCTGGAGGAGGTAGCGGAATAGAATTCTGCTTCCAATTTAACAGAGGAGCTTGCAGAAGCGGGTTTGAAGCCCTGCGCCTGCTTTTCAGCAAGATACGCTTCGTAGCTCTGGAGCGTTTTTCTTTCGCGGAGCGTGATGGTATCCACGAAGAGGCATTCCTTCTGAGACTGGAGCGTGATGGTGTGTTCGCCTGCCGTGAGATAGAAGAAGAATTCGCCGTTATAGTTACCGGTAGGGTCGCAAACGGTGTAATCCGTCCATTCGGGAGCGATCACTTTTACGGGGCGGCGCTCGTTGTCAGCGCTGTCCGTGTCGTACTTGATATCAACGATATTGCCCTGCGCGTCCTTTACAACCTCAACGTTGTCAAGAACGTCAACCCACTTTTTCGTGAAGATCAGGTTGCGAAGCTCGGTATAAGGAACCTTGTCGTCAATGCGAAGGGTTCTTTCGATATCGGCAGCCTTTGCTCTCTTATCGTCGGAGCCAAGATAGCTGTATACGATATCCATTGCGTAGAGACCGGTTTCGGGAACGTTGATCTTCCAGGAAACGGAACCGGAATCCGAAACGAACACGACGTTCGTTCTGCCGAGGTAATCAGTGATTTCCCCGCCTTTGGAAATGTCTGCCGCGCTCGAATCAACGGTGATAGCCGCACCCTTGTAATTCGGCTCGGAAGCCCATTTTTCCTTGTACTTGGCCCACTTGGTATCACGAAGGATTTCAAGGGCCTCGTCGGTTGTCGAGTTGTCTTCCTCAGCTACTGCATTGGTAGCGTAGAGGGCGGGGCTTGCTGTCACGAAGAGACAGAAAACCATCACGACGCTGAGCGCCAGCGCGACAGCTCTTTTCAGCTTAGAGTTTTCCATAGTTTTTTCCTCCTTAACGGAATTTGCAATGTACGCACCGCACTTTCGCGCGGCTCGTAGCGCTTATTACTTTAATATACTACCACTTCGTTCACAAAAAATCAATAAGTTTTTGGTTTGGATTTTTCCGTTTTTCGGTAATTTCTCCTCAATTCCACGCAAAAATCTCCCAAAAAACGTTTTTTTCGACCTTGAAACGAATCGTAAATATATAAAGGTTTATTTTCGGGATCCGTCCGACGAAAATCCAACTTTTTTGCGTGTTATTTTTATTTACTTTTCAAAACGAAAAAACGAGCAAAACCGGTTGAAATTGCTCGTTTTTTCATATTCATCCACCCGACGCCTTCAAACGCCGAAAACAAGGTAAATATAATTTAACAAATCTTTTTTGAAACTTCCAAAAATATATGAATAAAGCATTTTTTGGTTTGTGCACATCTCACAAACCAAAAAAGAGTTTTTTGACCTTGTGGTCATTTTGACAAAAAATATTGCGATTCATTTTCCAAGCCGAAAATAGCCCTCTTTTTTCTAATAATAAGGCGTCAATGCCGACCATTTTTTCACTTTTATTAGAAACCGTTTTTTTCAAACGATCATTCCGCCGAAAAGGATTCGCTCTCCGTCATAAAAAACGAAGGATTGTCCCGGCGTAACGGCGCGCACGGCGCGGTCAAAGAAAATCTCCGCCCGATCGCCCCGTATCACCGCCCTCGCGCGCTCGGGTCTCGCGGCGTAACGCACCTTGCCCTCGCCGCGCAGCTCCCCGTAATCTCCGGGCGCGAGCGCCATGAAATTCAGTTCGCGGCAAACCAGGCGGTCGGTAAAGATCTTTTTCTCATCCACCGTCACCGAGACCGTATTGGTACAGGGATCAATCGCCGTCACGAAGGCGGGCTTACCCAGAGAAATGCCCAAGCCCTTGCGCTGACCGATCGTATAATGAATAATGCCCTCGTGCGTTCCGACGGTCTTTCCGCTCTCGTCCTTGAAATCGCCCTTCGGAAACGTGCCGAGTCTTTCCTCAATATAAGAAACGTAATCGTTGGAGGGAATGAAGCAGATCTCCTGACTTTCGGGCGCGTCTGCGTTCGGAAGAGCCATCTCATGCGCCCTCGCCTTGATGTCGGATTTCAGGAGCGAGTTCAGCGGAAAAGCTAACATGGCAAGCTGCTCCTGCGTGAGCCGCCAGAGCATATAGCTCTGATCCTTTCTCGGATCCGCCGCCTTGCGTATATAATATCTTCCGGAGGTCTCATCAAATCCGACGTCCGTATAATGCCCCGTGGCAACCTTGGGAATCCCCATCTCCTTCGCCGTCTCACAGAGCGCGGCGATCTTCACGAAGCGGTTGCAGACGATGCAGGGATTCGGCGTTCTTGCCGCCGCGTATTCCGAAAGGAAATTACCGATGACAATATCGCGGAAGCGCGCCGTGCAATCCACCACCGTCAGCGGCACGTCCATCGCCTCCGCCGCGCGGACTGCGGCATCGACGTCGCTGTCCTCCGTCATTTTCAGAAAAGCGCCGACGACCTCGTATCCGAGCCGTCTGAGCTCCGCGGCGGCATACGTACTGTCGATGCCTCCGCTCATACCGAGTAAAACTCTTTTATCTTCCATATTTATATAATACCTCCGTCAACGGTACCGTTCCGCCGCGGCAACCGCAAGCCTGTCACAGCGTTCGTTGTATTCGTGGCCGTCGTGTCCCTTCACCCAGACGAACGTGACCTTATGGACGGCGAGCAGCTCCAGAAGTCTCTCCCAGAGATCGGGATTGAGCGCGGGCTTGCCGTCGCTCTTCTTCCAGCCCTTCGCCTTCCACGAGCGCGCCCAGCCCTTCGTGATGGCATCGACGAGATATTTGGAATCGGACCACAGCTCCACCTCGCACGGCGTTTTCAGCGCGCTGAGTCCAGCGATCGCCGCGGAAAGCTCCATGCGGTTGTTCGTCGTTTTGGCTTCTCCGCCGGAAAGCTCCTTTTCATTATCGCCGTACACGAGCACACAGCCCCAGCCGCCGGGTCCGGGATTTCCCTTGCAGGCGCCGTCCGTATAGAGCGTCACCTTCGCGCCCTTGGCGGGAGCCTTTTTCGTTTCCGCCAGAGCAGGTGCCGCGGGAACGATCGGCAGCGTCTTGCCCGTATCCTGCGACTCTCTCGCCGTCAGAGCCACTCTCGTCGCGAAAAAGGAATCCTCCGCGCTGACACGGCATTTTTCTCCGCCGCGCATTTCCAGAATCATTTCCTCAAAAAGCTCTCTTTCGGATTGAACGATATTCAACTCACGTTTTCCTTCGTTGTCAATCACGGTTACCCTTCCGTCGCAAACCTCCAGCACACCCTCCGAGCCGACGATGCGCAGACGGTCGTCGTCGTGCGTCGGTGCCGTCGCAGGGCGCATGACGTCGGCGGAAACGGAAGCCATCTTTCCTTTTTCGCACCCGAACATACACATCGTGGAAGCCTCCATCGTACCGTTTCCGCCGTTATAAGCGGTGTTGCCGAGCGCCGTCGCCGTGATCGGCTTCAAGCCCGCGATGCGCGTGATCCATTCGATGCCGTGAATCGCCACCCACGGGATCGTACCGCCGTACTTCTCGCGGTCGGAATAAAACTTTTCCCGATTGCCCATACGGTAGGATTTCTGCGCGTGCGCGAGCATGACCTCTCCAACGCCGCCCGCTTTCACAAAGCGGTAAGCCGTTTCGAAGTGCGGCAGATAGTCGATGCCGAACATACCGCAAAATACGAGAGACGGATATTTTCGTTTCGCCTCCGCATAGACCCGCTCCAGCCGATCCAGCCCCGCAAGCGTCGTGGCGACCGGCTTCTCACAGAATACGCTGATCCCCCGTCCCAGCGCGAGCTCCGCGTAGCGTCCGTTCTCCGACATCACGGTATTGATCACGGCGACGTCGGGCTTTTCCCTCTCCAGCATTTCCTCGACCGTTTCATACACGCGCGGAGAAAAGCCGAACTTCTCAAAGCTTTTCGTTGCGCGCGCCGCGTGATCCTCGGGATCGGGATAACAAACGCCGCACAAATCCATTCTGTATTTTTTAGCGGTGGGAAGCGCGTAGGCGTAATGCCCGATCGCGCCGATCTGCACAAATTTCATATACCGTCCTCCTTAGGTTCCGTTCTTGATCTTATCCCAATACGCCTTTGCCGCCTGCTCCGTCTTGTTCTCACCGTAGGTATAGAAGCGGGCGCGCTTCAGATCGTCGGGCAAATATTGCTGGGGCACGTAATGATTGGGATAATCGTGAGGATATTTATAATTCTGCCCCTTATCCGCGCTGTTCTCCCCGTCGAAATGCACGTTTTGCAGACAGCGCGGGAACGTCGCGCCCTTTCCCGCAGAGACCGCCTCCGTCGCGGCAAGGATGCCCATTTCCGCGGAATTCGATTTCGGAGAGGTGGCGAGCAGAAGCGCCGCGTTGGCAAGCGGGATCCGCGCCTCGGGAAGTCCCAGCTCTCTCGCGCTCTCCACGCAGGAGCGGACGACCGCCGCCGCCATCGGATACGCAAGTCCAACGTCCTCGCTGGCGATCACCTGCAAGCGTCGGCAAACGGAGATCAGATCGCCCCCCGCCAGCAGCTTCGCCAGATAAAAGAGCGCCGCATCGGGATCGGAGCCACGGATGGATTTCTGAAGCGCGGAAAGCAGATCGTAATGACCGTCGCCGTCCTTATCGAATCCGCCGATGCCCATGACCTCGGGCAAAAAGGCTCTGACCGTCTGCTCGTCGATCTCGTCGTATACGGCGGAGATATTTTCAAAAAGCCCGATCGCGCGTCTGGCATCCCCCGCCGCCGCCGAAACGATCAGCGCGAGCGCTTGCTCGTCCATACGCACGGGCTTTCCCTTTTCCTCCTCCAAAATACGCGCCGCGCGTCTCACGGCGTTCTTCAGATCGCAAGCCGTCAGGGACTTGAACTCAAAAACGGCGCAACGGGAAATGATCGCGGGATAGATATAAAAATAGGGGTTTTCCGTCGTGGAAGCAATCAGCGTGATCCTTCCGTTCTCAATGTATTCCAGCAAGGACTGCTGCTGCTTTTTATTGAAATACTGCATCTCGTCCAGATAAAGAAGCGTACCGCCCATTCCGAGCATGGAGGAGCTTTCGGCGATAACCTGCTTGACGTCGGCAAGTCCCGCGCTCGTGGCGTTCAGCTTATGCAGGGTTTTCCCCGCCGCCGCAGCCAAAATATTGGCGGCAGTCGTTTTTCCCGTACCGGACGGACCGTAAAAGATCATATTCGGGATATGGTTCGCGGCGATCATCTTCGCAAAGATCCCGCTCTTTCCGAAAAGCTTCGGATCTCCCACCATATCCTCAAAGCCCTTCGGGCGGATCTTATCCGCGAGAGGTTGTGTCAACATAGCAAAATTCCTTTCTCAGAAAAGAACTGTTTTCATTTCTTTTCCGCTTCCGCGCCGCGGACGTATTCGCAATCGCCGACAAGCGGACAATCGGCGCATTTCGGCTTTCTGGCGTCGCAGATCTCTCTGCCGAACCACACGAGCCTGTGACAGAAATCCGATTGCTCCTCGGGGGCAACCAGCGCGACGAGCGCCTTTTCCACCTTCTCGGGCGTTTTGCTTTCGCAAAGTCCGAGCCGTCCCGAAATGCGGATGCAATGGGTATCCGCCACGATCGCGGGTTTTCCGTAAATGTCGCCCAGAATCAGATTGGCAATCTTTCTGCCAACGCCGGGCAGGGTCAGAAGCGCCTCCATCGTATCGGGCACTCTGCCCTCAAAGCGCTCGCAGATGATGGCGGAAAAATCCTTGATGTTTTGCGCCTTCACTTTATATACGCCGCAGGAGAAAACGAGCTTTTCGATCTCCCCGATCGGCGCCTGTGCCATGCTTTTCGCGTCGGGAAAACGGCGGAAAAGCTCGCGGCATACGATATTGACTCTGGCATCTGTGCATTGCGCGGACAGCCTGCCCATGACGAGCAAGCGCCACGGGTCACCCTCATATTGCAACGCGCAAGAGGAATCGGGGTATCTCTCCTTGAGGATCTCCACCGCCTTTTTTGCGCGGATTTCTTTTTCTTTCTGCGTCAGCATACGTATCTCTCCTTTACAGCTTCATAAAATCATCGGGAGCAATTCCGAATTCCTCGCGCAAAAGCGCAAGCAGGGTCACGAGGGGCAGACCGACGACGTTATTGAATTCTCCCTCGATCCGCTCCGCAAAGCAGGAGCCCTTCATCTGGATGGCGTAGGAGCCCGCCTTTCCCATCGGCTCGCCCGATTCCGCATACGCCATGATCTCCCGCTCCGAAAGCGCACGGAATTTCACGTCCGTCCGCGCGGCGCGGGTCACCGTTTTCCCCTTATAATACACGGCAAGCCCCGAATAGACGCTGTGCCAGGAATCCGAAAGAAGCCCCAATGTCAGAATGGCGTGCGCCTCGTCAAGGGGCTTTCCGATCACCATACCTCCGTATACGACGACCGTATCGCAGGCGATCACGAGCGAATCCCCGCGCAAACGACCGTCCGCCTTCATTTTTTCCAGAACCGCTCCGCACTTTCTCTGCGCGATCTCACAGACCGCACAGTCGGGAGAAAGCTCCTCGGGAACGCTTTCATCCGCCTCGGACGTGATCACGGAAAAGGAAACGCCGACCGTTTCCAGAATTTCCTTTCTTCGCGGCGAAGAGGATGCGAGAATGATATCCAAGCTTTTCTTTTTCATATTCTACCTTTTTATTTCTCATTATAATCTTCTGAATTTCGTTTTGGAGGGCTGACGGTTTTTCAGACGTTCGATGATATCGTCCACCGATGCCCTGCTTTCATCCGTAAAGATCGCGTGCGCAAAGAGTCCCGCGAGAGGCTTATCCGCCATATAGGTGGGAACGCTGTTGAAGATCACGTTTCTGTGTCGGAATTCCCGAAGGACGGGGAAGGTCGCGCCCGTTCTGTCCGTCAGTTTTGATATTTTATGCGTGTCGCAATAGCGGCAGGAGGCGCGGTCATCCTTGTCAGAAAAGGCGTCGCGGATCATACATTTCTCCATCGTCATCAGCGGCAGTCTGCCGTATACGACGTAGCCCTTCGGAAGCGCCGCGGCAAGTCCCTTCGTCACGGAAACGCCGACCTCCGGAGAAACGATCACGGAAGCAAAGCCCCGCTCCGCATAGACCGCCGCGCTCTCGGAATTATAGAGATTCAAGCGCAGATCGCCGTGCTTTTCAAAGCCGATCTCATCCGCCATCTCCGCCTGCCAGAAGCCGGGAATCAGAGCGATCCTCGCGCCGTTGGCATAAGCCTCCTCGGCAAGCGCGCGAACGGTCGGCAATTCACGGTCAAAGGCGACGGGAGGAAAGGCAATGCCGACGTTCCGATGCGCCTTTAATTGCTCGGCGTGCGCGGCATATTCCGTCAGAGGAAGGAATATCCTGTTAAAATAACGCAGAGCCTTCTCCGTCAGCGAATCGTAAAAAGAGAAATACGCGCTTCGGCCGTCCGTATCCACGGCACCCGTTCGCTTCGGAAGCCTTCCGTCAAAGGAAGGATAAACGGAGATCTCCCCGATCAGCTTTTCCTGCAAACGATCGCAGAGAGAACGGCGGAGCGCATTGACGGCAGAGATCGGTATATTGATTTCATCCGCCTCCACCGCGACGGACGCGGGCGCAAAGGGGGTTGCGCCGAGCTTGCCGAGATTTTCCGCGAGACGTTCCTTCGAGGTCGGCGTTTTTTGCGCGGAAACGCAAAGCTCACCCTTGACCTCGGCGGAAAACGTCTCTTCTCCCCGTTTCACCGTACCGCGCAGAACGGCAGGCTCGTTTTCACGGAATTCCGCAGACAGAGAGAGCGGCATTTTCGGAAGCGCGTATCCGGTGCTTTTGTTTCCGTCGGACACGGAAGCCGTCGTCTGCTTATCGGCATCCGTGCGAATGCCGAGCATATGCTTCGAAATATTTTCATGATAATATCCGTCGGTAAAGCCCGAGCGGGAGAAGAGCGCCGCCATCCTGCGGATCTCCTCTGGAGTCGCGCCGCGGTGCTCGTCGATCAGCCTGCGGTAAGCGGAAACGACGCCGTAAACGTAATCCGGCGTTTTCATTCTCCCCTCGATCTTGAAGGATGCAACGCCAGCATCCATCAGCGCGGGCACGTAGGCGGCGAGACAAAGATCCTTGAGCGAGAGCGCGTAAGGATTTTTCGTCTTATAGGGCAGACGGCAGGGCTGCGCGCATTCCCCGCGGTTGCCGCTTCTGCCGCCGATCATGGCGCTCATCAGGCATTGTCCCGAATGGCTCACGCAAAGCGCGCCGTGGATAAAGATCTCCGTTTCGATCGGAGAGTCCTTGCAGAGCTTCTGAATATCGCTCAGCGGAAGCTCGCGGGGCGCCACCATCCGCTCAAAGCCGATCTCCGCCAGTGCTCTCGCGGAAAGCGCGTTCTGCCCCGTACACTGGGTGCTGGCATGGAGCGGCACGCCCGGAAACAGACGATGCAGCGCCTTGGCAAGTCCGATATCCGCAACGATAAAGGCGTCCGCGCCGTAGGAAAGAAGCTGCTCCGCCAGCGAGATCGCGGGCGAAAGCTCGCCCCCGTACAGCTGTGTATTCAGCACGATATTGGTCTTCACACCGTAAAGACGGCAGAGCGCAACGGCGCGCCGTAATTCCTCATCGGTAAAATTGCTCGCGTTCCTTCTGGCGTTGAAGCTTTGCGCGCCGAAATAAACGGCGTCCGCGCCCGCGGCGATCGCCGCTTCCAGCGCTGCGGGAGAACCTGCGGGAGAGAGAAGTTCGGGTTTCATATCCAAAATCAGAAATATTTCGGCGAAAAAAAGCCGATTTTCTGCCTTTCTTATCAAAAAAATTATATTTTAGCATTGAATTTACGAATAAAAAAGCGTATAATGAGGAGTAAAGAATTTTTACGCGCCATCCGTATTGATTCCATTATAATACAAAAGGGAAAGATTCGCAAGCCATTTCCGTTTTTTCCCGCAATTTATTTTCAACGACGATTACCGGTCGGAAAGGATTACATAATGAAAGAGATCATTCTTTGCAAATACGGCGAGATCTCCCTCAAGGGAGCAAACCGTTCTTATTTCGAAAAGCTTCTGCGCGACATTCTGAAGCGCAGAACCGCTCCCTACGGCAAATTCAAGATTTATTCCGTACAGAGCACCCTCTATATCGAGCCGCTCGACGAATTCGCGGACATCGACAGCGCGTACCGCGTGGCAAAAAACACCTTCGGTATTTCCGCGATCAACCGCGCGATCGAAACGGAAAAGAATATGGATGCCATCCTGAATACCGTTAAAACGCAGTTCATGCCCTATATCGAGGACGCGCGCACCTTCAAGGTCGAGGCAAAGCGCTCCGATAAGAAATTCCCGCTCACCTCTCCCGAGATTTCCGCCGAGGTCGGCGCCGTCATCCTGGAGGAATCCCACGGCAGAAAGCGCGTGGACGTTCACCATCCCGAGGTCACCGTGCGCGTGGAGATCCGCGACTACGCCGCTTACGTCTGCGCAGGTCAGGAAAAGGCGATCGGCGGTATGCCCGTCGGCTCCAACGGTAAGGGACTTCTGCTCCTCTCCGGCGGCATCGACAGCCCCGTCGCAGGCTTCATGATCGCCAAGCGCGGCGTCCGTCTCGATGCCATGCATTTTGAGAGCTTCCCCTACACCAGCGAGCGCGCGAAGGAAAAGGTCCTCACCCTCGCGGAAAAGCTCACCGAATTCACGGGCGAGATCCACGTACACATCATCTCCGTCACGGAGATCCAGGAGGTTCTGCGCGACAGCTGCGAGGAGGACTACTTCACGCTCCTGCTCCGCCGCTTCATGATGCGTCTTGCGGAGCGTACCGCGAAGAAGTACGAATGCGATGCCCTCATCACGGGCGAAAGCCTCGGTCAGGTCGCAAGCCAGACCATGCAGGCGCTCGGTGTCACCAACAGCGTCGTGGAATGCCCCGTTTTCCGTCCTCTGATCGGTATGGATAAGGAAGAGATCATCCGCATCTCCAGAGAGATCGACACCTTTGAGACCTCCATCCTCCCCTATGAGGACTGCTGTACCGTCTTCACGCCCAGACATCCCCGTACGCGCCCCGAGCTCTTCAAGGTAGAACGCGAGGAAGCCAAGGTCGACGTGCAGGCGCTCGAGGATGCCGCCTTCGCAACCCTCGAAACTGTCGTTATCGGTCGTAAATAACAAAAATGTAGTTGACAAACTGCATCAAAAATGGTAAAATAGACTATATCATTATGATTGAGTGAAAGGATGCCCTCTGGAATGGATACCAACCCAAACGGAAATAACAGCTCCATCAGCGCCGATACGACGACGAAAGTCATACTCTTCACCTCCTGCAAGGGCGGTGTCGGGAAATCCACCGTATGCGCCAATCTCGCCATGGCGGTCGCCAAGCGCGGTAAGCGCGTCCTGCTGATCGACTGCGATTTCGGCAACCGGTGTCTGGATCTGGTAGCCGGTTTTTCCGATGAGGTCGTCTACGACATCAGCGATATCGCCTCCGAAAAAATTGATTGCGAACGCGCGATCCTGCACGACAGGCGATGTGAGAATCTTCATTTTATCGCCGCGCCGCTCGGCTTCGATCACACCATGGATCCCGAAGCCTTCCGCGCGATCGTTAAAAGGCTGACCGATACGGGAAGCTTCGATTTCGTTTTTATTGATACCCCCGGCGGGATCGGCGAGCCGCTGCAGCTTGCCGCCGCCGTTGCGGATACCGCCTATATCGTCGTTGAGCCGACCCGCCCCGCCGTACGGGCAGCCGAAAGGACGTCCGATTACCTCGCGCAGAAGGGTGTCGGAAAGCGAAGGCTCATCGTCAATAAGCTTTCCGGCGGATCCGTACGGAAAGCCCAGCAGGAGCTCATTTCCATCATCGACACCACATCCGTGAAATTGCACGGTGTCATTCCCTATGACCCCGCGCTGATCGTGGCGGGAAACCGCGGAATCCTCATCGACGAGATTCCCAGCTTCAACGTAACGAACGCATTTGACAACCTTGCCGCCAGAACCCTCGGCGAAGGCAGACGTCTCTTCGCCAATATCAAACGACTCCGTAAACTAAAATAAAAGAAAGGATTGCGTTGCCTCCTCTGGTAATGCCGGATTTCGCCCATGGAAATTGCACTCATATCCTCCGAAACAAAAAGAGAACTCATGATACAGTTCTGTATCGCTTATTGCGGCGTACTTGCGAAGCATAATATCTGCGCCACAAAAATGACCGGAAAATGCGTTGCGGAAGCCACCGGTCTTGAAATCGAACAGCTCCTTCCCGGAAGTCAGGGCGGCGTTCAGCAGATCGCTTCCCGTATCGCATACAACGAGATCGACGTGCTCCTCTATTTCAAGGAAAAGACCGATAATCCCGACTCCATGCTCCGAGATGCCGCGCTTATGCAGGAATGCGACAGAAGCAACGTTCCCACCGCAACCAATATTGCCACTGCGGAAGCCATCATCACCGCGCTCGACCGCGGCGACCTTGATTGGCGCGAGATCTGGAATCCCAAATCCGAATATAACCGCAGAAGAAAAAAAGCATAAAGCTTTACTCTGCCTCCTGTCGATTTCAGGGGGATTTTGCCCTACATACCTCCAAAAAGATAAAACCCCGTCATCGGGGTTTTATCTTTTTATTTTATCGCATAGGAAATTGCGCAAATAGAACCTCGCCGTTTATATCGTTTGGATACAGTCTTAACTGCGATAGGCGAGCAACCTCCAGCGGGCGTTGCCCGCTTCAGACTGTCGAAAAAGCTATGTAGAATACTCAAAAATAAAAAGTTGCACAAAGCCGGAAAGGCTCCCTCTGGGAGGGAGCTGGATTTTGCGAAGCAAAAGACTGAGGGAGAGTGCGCGATTCAAGAATTTGGGATTGAATTTGTCTGTTTGCAAATGTAAAATTGTACGCAAACAGAACTTTTTCAAAAGTCTTGT